>JAGXNU010000038.1 GCA_019894815.1 Promethearchaeota archaeon | reverse complement strand
ATTTTTTCAGAGGAAACTATTTTGTTCCTTAAATTTCATGATCTCCTACCCGAAGAATTAAATACAAAGTATTTTGACTTTAAATCCCGTGATTACCTTGATGAAAAATTTTGTAAAGATATCTTAAATCAAATTAACTTATCCTATGATAATTGTAATTACTATAAAGATAAAATATGTAACAAGTTCGATTTCACAATTCCAGACGAGATTTCGATTAGTGATCTAGCAACAATCCCGTATACTCCCACAGAAACCTTTAAAAAATCGGGGAATCGAACCTTAAACTTAACAAAAGTACCTCATGAGAAAATAGCACTATATTCGTGTTCCTCTTCAACTACAGGAGATCCTTCTATTGTTCCCCGAACTTTAGAAGATTTAGATCAAATACAATACAATTCAATTAAAGTGTTTACAGAATTCTTTAAATGGAAAGAATTAAAAACTGGCTCGAAAGAAGGTGTCATTTTTAACTTCTCACCGGATCGATTAATCATGTCAATAATGGCAAAAAGAAGTGCTGAAGGGTTTGAATTTGTTGATAAAACTCGATACTTTACAGCTTGCATGAATAAACCTTGGGAATTTTATGGTCACGAGGAATACTTGGTAAAAATAAAGTATTTAAAAACATTATGGGCAATTATATCAACTTTTTCATTAAAGGGCGGCTTCGTATTGGATGTTACTAAAATGTTGAAAATGATCAAAAAAATTATAAGAACAGGATATTGGAAAAGTAACGAAGTGAGTAAAGTTTTATTTGGGGGAAGTCCACTTTTAATGAACAATATGTTTGAGAAGAGATTGCTAAAAGAAAAGGTGTTTATTGATCTTGATGGAAAATCTGTTGTCGGTTGTGGTGGTGGTGGATGGGATGGTGTCAAAGGCGAAGCAAAGATGGGTGAGGTAAATAAAAGTAGGTTCATTGAATCCTACGAAAAAGTGTTTAACATTAAATCGAAGGATATTAGGGATATTTACGCCTTTACAGAGGGTCCGACGCTTTTTGGAGGTCATTGGTCTGAAAAATATCAAGATTTTTTACTACACTGTCCTGATACTGCTCGAATAATTGTAAGGGATCTTGAAAACTTAGAACCCGCAAATGATGGAGAAGAAGGGCTTTTAGAAGTTCTTACTCCTTATGGTGTTAATGGTTCGATAAATCAAGCGGTCTTAGTTGATGACATTGTAGAATTGATCTCGAGAAATAAGTGTCCAGAATGTGGTTATAAAGGAGCTACCTTTAGAATACAAGGGAGATTAAAAAATGCTCAAGGAAAAAGTTGTTCTTCATTAATTGATTGGGTTCATTAAACCATTTATTATTCCAATTAACCATTCTAAATTATAAGCTCAGAAATAAGTATAAGGATCATAAATAGGCATAGTAATCATTATGGGGATTAATACAAGAGGTAAAGCATTCAGTATAATTCCAAACACCCCAAATACGCTTCCGACCTTCTCAAGAGCATTACTTGGTTCGTATCTTCCAGCGTTACCGCTATTTACTCTCGAAATAATCCCAAATACTAAGCCCACAATATGAAGTACAAAGGCTACACTCCACAATACAGGACCACCTGGAAGATAGGGGTAAAGATATACAGGCATAAGAATTCGGAGTACAATAGTAAATCCAAAAATTAAACCGACAATAAAAAATGCGATGGCTATGAGAGCGAAGGCAAAGCACCTTTTTGAATGAGGTCCTGGCCCTCCTACTTTAATTGATTTTGACTCGTAAACGGGAACTGATCTAACTGGTGATGGCACTTGAGGTTTTTCAGTTATTGGTTGATAAGCTTTAGAAACTTCAGGAGTAAGAGTGGATTGGAATTCACTTCCACAGCTTGTACAAAAATTTTGGTTAGGGGATTCTATCTTTTCTCCACAATTTGGACAAAACATTATCTCTCTTCAGATTTTCGTTTGATAATAATTGGGAATTTATTACTATTTATTATTATATATTTGTCAAATTTAAAATCTTTGATCAAAATTTCAATATGTTATAATAACCTTAGGAGAAGAGGTGGCATTAAAATCTGCCAGCTTTTTAACATTTTTATTACTTCTACTCTATTTCTAGAATAGTCATCTTTTCTAATTAAAAAAAAAAAATATTAATGCAAAGCTTTTTCATGAGCTTTAGCATTTAGTGGTAGTATTGCAGCACATGCCATCAATTTTGAAACATCACCTTCAACAACATACGTTCCCGCCATTGTTGCTTGTATAGGATCGGATTCCCCAGAATTAACCTTCTTGATTGTATCAAAATCCGTTTTATGAAGGATTTTTGGAGCGTCCTCTCCAGAGTATTCTCCCATCCCCCATCGCATCTTGTCTTTATCTATAAATTGCCAGTAGCTCATCTCTGGTTTATCTTTTATAATATATTGGAAAATTAAAGGGGAAACTGGCTCTAAAAGTGCAGCTAAATCAGGCAATTTATTATAGGCATCCATGAAGCGAGTTAAATACGCCTCCCATTCTTCTTTTGATTCCATTTTATTTTTCATCTTCTTTTTTTGTTTTAAATTATTGACTTTAATAAAAAAATCATATATTTTTCTAACCTTTACTAATACTTTCTTTACTTTAATTATTCAATTCTTCTTTTATGAGTCCATATTTTTGAAGACCTTCTCTCATATCTAATTGAAAAGGTTCTGGTGTTCCTTCAATGAATGCTTCAATTATGTCTTCATTCTCAATCATCGATGATTCTCTTTTTTTCGCTTTTTCTTCAGCAAGAGATGCTATTACCACTTTGGCAATGGATTGAAATTGAGGGGGTGATAATTTTATCAATTTATCAAATATTTGTGCAGTTTCACTATCCCACTTGAATTCATCCTCTTTTTTTTCTTTAGGTTTAGCAGTGTCAACCCCAAATTCACGACTTGTTACTAAATCATCAAGATAATCTTGTATTGACTCAACATATTTAGGAGCTTGTTCCTTATCAAGGAAGACTGCTTTTTCAGCCCATTTTTCGCAGTAATTACACTCATCACACATCGAAATACAATCTTGGGTTTTGAAAAATTCAATAAATCCGTCCAGTTTTGTATTATCTATTATTAATTTCGATTTGGATTCTTTATCGACAGCTTGTTGAAATTTACCATGAGGATCATTTTCAATTCCGATTGACATTGTAAAACCTTGAATAATATCAACGAGATTGCCCTCATATTTACGTGAAGAAAATGCTTTAACTGCTCGTGTTATCCATTCAGAACTCATTCGACGTCCAGCAATTTTGAATGTGTCAATTCCAATTTCTTCATAATGTGATAAGTCTTCAGGGCGAATCCACCTGGCTTTAATTACTTCCGTCTTATTTGAAAATTTAATAGCACTGCAATTCAGAATGCATGAATCTATATAATTACCGCCAAGTTGGTGATCTCCTTGAGAAGAATGCCCCAAAAGATTATAATGGTAATATCTAAAAGGACATTGATATAAGCATCCATCAGTTAAAAGAGGAACAATTTTACATTTCACAGCTTTTTGCATATTTTTCAATGTTTTGAAATCTCTGTTAATCATAATACTAGGTGTTATTTCGTCAGCTCCCAATGATTCATAGAATTTAGCTCGATTGACACTATTGACATGAGCAATCGTAGATACACGAATTTTCAAATTAGGGAACTGTTCTTTTATAATTTGAATTAAAAATGGAATAGTTACAATAACGTAATCGGACCCTATATCACTGATCCACTGAAGATGTTCTATTAATTTTCTATGATAGTTAGGCTCGTATTCCATATTGCTCATACAAGGCGCATTTAGTAAATATGAGAATTTCATATTTTTAATATGCACTTGCTTAATATACTCAGCAATTTCCTCTTCCGTTACCTCTTTTAATAAAAATGAGGGTCGTCCATGACCTACTATAGAAAAGTTACCAACACCATAAAAGTCTCTTACAGGATATTTAGATAATTCTTCTATAAGTTTAAAGTCCCAATTTGTTGCAACAGTTAATTGAATTTTTTTTTACCTCCTTTTTTTTAAATCATTTGTAGGTTTCAAGTCCAGCTTTGCATCCCATACCTAAGAAATCTATCATAACTCCGTTGTAATCGTTTTCAATCTTGTAATAGAACCCATTGCTAGTGAATGCAACCCCCCAGAGAAATTTACGCGAATCACTTTGGAGCGGTGTTTCGGCTACAAATTTTTTCATCAAAGGATGAATATGAACTGGAACCTCTTTAGTATCATCACTTTCTATACCAAAACAGAAACGCTCAATTTTTTCTGAATCCCAACTAAAGGTATAATTAAGATGCACCGCTTTCATGCATCCTTCCATTGTCTCCTTAGTAGCTGACTCAAAGCCTAATTCCTCTACGAGTGCTACGCAATTATCATATGTTGCCTTTGGTGGTTGTTTTAACATGAAATAGATATTCGTAGTTTTATGTAGAAAATCAAAAGCAAATAAGCTGAAAGCTGTTAAATCATGCTTAAGTAAGTAATCCTTATATTTTTTCATACTTTCCGGCGCTGATTTCATTTTAAAAATAGGCTCAATCGAACCAGGGACGATGAACACCCAAATCTTTGATAACCCCGTAGTAGCGTCCACATCAACTCCATAACCCATCAGTTGAAAAGTGTCCATAGTTTCTTGAATCATTTCATGGATCGGGTGATCATCTTTTTCAATTAATCCCTCAGTAATAGCTTTTGTATAAGGATCTGGGTTATATGGCATAAAGAATTCTACATATCTAAGTGCAACATCTCTACGCTCAACCGGTTTGGTTGTGGTTCTAATAGAAATGGGAGCTCCTTTAAAAAATTTCTCAAATACATCGAAAACTTTCCGAGTTGCATTCTTATTAAAGCTAACTTCAGTGATTTCACAGATTTTTGCGAAGTCCTCAATCATCTGTTCTAAATCGTTCGTACATTTGAAGTCTGACTTTACCTTAGATAAATACCTATCATAATCAACTTTTAGTGCTTTTAGATCTTCAGTCATCGTGGGTTGAAATGCAGTAGGTGTTATTTCAAATAATGCTACTATGAGATCTACTTCAGCTACCATCTTACCTCGTCTCTCCTTACATTTAATTTCTGCTTTTTGGAAGAGTTGAGGTTTTATAACGGGCCTAACCATCTCTGGCATTCTTAAAACCACATTATCATAAAGTTCTTTTACTTCTGGTTGCCATTCCATTTTCTTTTAAACCACTTTTTTAATTTTCAAATTTAATTTTTATTTATTTTTATAAAATTTATTGATTTAATTCATTTTTTTATTTTTTTTATTTTTGATATAATGCAAATTGGATTTCACTCATTTCAGCAAATCCTTCTGGGTTATTGAACCCAAGTCCTGGCATCATCCATCTTGGATTAGCTTCACCATACTTCCTAACAATTTGAAATAATTCTACTTCCTTTATTTTTGGAGAGATATAGAATTTTGGTTTCAATAAATTCTCGCTCTTCTGTATTATACCCTCCTCTTCGGCAATTATCTGAAGAGGAGTGTGGGGATAAATTCTCATTCCTATGAAAACAATTACATCTCCATCTCCCTGCCATAGGTTTCCTCTATAACTCTCGATAGTTTCTAGCCGGTTAAAAGAAGCTTGAACTGTTTCAAGTGTTTCTCCAGGACCTCCAACAATAATATGAATTAATTGTTCAATTTCTAAGTCAACACATTTCTTGGAAGTAAGGATCGCCTCATCAGGAGATCTATTTTTGTTCATATTACTAAGCATCACATCTGATAAAGATTCAATACCAGTTGCTAAGTGTACAACGCCGCTCTCTTTCATGAGTGGCATGAGCTCAATAAAGCTTTTATTAGGAGCATAGTTGGCCCCTAATTTCACATCAATTTTTTGTTTTAAAATTTCTTCACAAATATCTTTCACATTATTGTAATCCAAATTGAAAAGGCTATCAACAATGAATACATTTTTAATACCATAGTTATTTACCATTATTTCAAGCTCTTTAACTATATTTTCTGGAGACCGATAACGTGGTTTAGAGCCTTCAATGTATCGATAACTGCAATAAATGCAATTCATGGGACATCCCCTCTTAGTTTGAATATTCCCCCATGTTGCACCATTCACCTTCATTGGATCTATAAAATATGCATCATTTTCCAATAGTTCTCGCATTGGAAATGGGAGATCATCAAGGTTATCAACATGCCAAGGCGGCTTCTGATGATATACGCCATACGAATCTAAAAAACAAATACCCTTCTCGATTTTTCTTGGATCGTCTCCATTCTGAATATACTTGAGGATTTCAGCAAAAGCATATTCTCCTTCACCAACCACCCCAATATTATGATTTAAATCCTTAAGGATTTCCTCTGAAAAAATGGAAAAACCAGGTCCACCTAAAATTATTTGAATATCTGGATCAGCAATTTTTTTAATGTATTGAATAATATTCTTAACTGGTAGATAAAAGAAGAGATTTCCAGGATAGGTTGTTGAATCTACATTACGAATCGATATACCTATTACTTGAGGGTTAAAATCGTTTATTATTTTCTCAATATCTTTCTTACTGTTATTACTTAGGGTCAAATCTACTAATTTTACATCATGCCCTTCACTTAGGAGATAAGAAGCTAAGTATGCTTCACCGATAGGTGGAACCATCACGTGAACAATCTCCCGGCTCCCTGAAAATATTAATACGCGCATTTTTTTTTTCAATCACATTAGATTTTCTTTATTTATTCTATTACTTTCATTTGCTCTTTTTGAATGTCATCGTCGTCGTGCTCATGATCGTTTTCATGCCAACAAAAAGGGAAAGATCCGAAGAAATCACCCGTGATATATTCTGCAGTAACGCGACATCCACCACCACAATACTCTAAATGATGACATGAAGCACACTTTCCTTTAATTTTCTTTCTGTCTCGAATATCCTTGTAAAGCTGTGAATTTAATACATCTTCAAAATTATCCACCATTGCATTTCCTAATCTCAATGTTGTAGGATATCCGGCGGGGTATATTGTTCCATCGATGCCAATACCCATCATTGTTCGGCAAGCCAAACAGCCTACGCCCCATTCAATCGCTGCCATTTCCTTATCGTCTTTAGGTGTTTCCATGAATGGTACCATATCATATATTTCATAAGCAGGTAATGTACCAGCTTTGCCTTTTCTTATCGTTTCAATAGCGTGTTTGTATTTAAAATCGTACATTTTTTGATATTCTTCCGTATTGAGGCCAATTTCGCCCCAAAATTCAGCCGCTCGATTTTGTTTAACGACACACCTAAAATATGGTTGAGAGCCCCATTTTTCCGATAAAACTTTGAGCTCTTCTAACTCGTTTATGTTACGTTTCATAATAGTGATTGAAGAACACACAAAAATTCCATATTTTAAACATAGATCTATTGCTTTCTTAGCATAATCTAATGAATTGGGAAACCCCCGAAGCTCATCATTTTTCTTAGGATCTGCACTATCAAAACTTACAAATACGTGACTTATATTGTTTTCCTTGCACATTTTAGCGAAATTATCGTCAAAACAGACCCCATTAGTAATTAAAGCATGGATGTAATCCTTGTCTTTGCAGAATTTCATGATCTCGCCGATATCTTTACGTAAAGTAGGTTCACCACCGAACCATATGAAACAAGCATGCCTACCTTGATTTCGCAAACCAGTTTCGACATTTTCTATTATCTGACACCATTGTTCGGTTGATAATTCTGGTCGGGCTATGTGATCATCTGCTGCACAATGAATACATTTTTGATTACATTTATCGGTTATATACATAGCAAAATGTATGTTTCCTGGATGAAAGCCTCTTTCAAGTTTATCCCATGAAACTTTAAGTCTGTCCTTAATTTCTTTGAGTTCAATGTAGCGTTCTACATCTATATCTAACGATTTTAGATCTTCCACCATAACAGGCTTAAAAGCTTCAGGAATGATGTCAAATATTCCTGTAATGATATCAGCATCATTGATATAAGCACCATTTCGCTCGAGACATCTCTTTTCAGCAGCCTTTACAATCAAAGGTTCAACTGAGGGGCGAAAGCCTTGAGGCATTTGTTCTATGATTCTACTAAATAATTTTTCAGTCTCTTTTTCCCATTCCATTAAAATTCACCAATTTTAGCAATTTTCATGTTTATGATCGGTTTTATGCCAGCAAAACGGAAGAGAAGCTAAAAAATCACCAGTTTCGTTTTCGGCATGAACTCTACATCCTCCTCCGCACATGTCAAGATGATGGCAAGTAGAACATTTTCCTTTTATTTTCCTATCCCTGATAGCTTTGAACATTTCGGTTTCCATAATCTCCCCCCAGCTTTGCTCAAGAATGTTGCCTAAGATTAAATCAGAGGGATAATCGCAAGGGAATACATCTCCATTGGTATCAATTCCGGAAATTGAGCGGCAAGCTTGACATCCTGTGCCCCATTCAATTGCAGTCCTTTCCTCATCATTCATAGGACACTCCATGAATGGCACCATATCCCATATATAGAATTTATTGAGAGAAGAAGCTTCCCCTTTTCTGATAGTCTCTATAGCGTGTTTATATTTGAAATCATAGAATTGCCGATATTCATCTATATTTAAGCCGATTTCGTCCCAATTTAAATCCGCGGAACGTTGTTTGATCAGGGGCCTGTAAAAGGGAGTTACGCCCCTAGATTGGAAATATTCCCTTAACTTATCTAATTCATCGAAGTTCTCTTTTTGTGCAGTTACATTAGCAATGGTAAAAAGCCCATATTTTGCAGCTAAATCTAACGCTTTTTCGGCCGCTTCGTATGCCTTTGGATGCCCCCTAATTTTTGCAGCCCGTTTAGGATCCGTACTATCATAACTAATAAAGACATGGCTCATTTTAGCTTCTGCACATATTTTCGCCAGTGCATCATTAAACAAAATTCCATTTGTTGCAAGTGCTTGATAATAGCCCTTTTCACCACAGTATTTTATTAAATCTTTAAGATCCTTACGAATAGTAGGTTCTCCTCCAAACCATATATAACACCCTCGTCGACCACGTTTTCGTAAGCTTTGCTCAAGATCCTCAATAATTTCAATCCAAGTTTCCGTAGGAAATTCTGGACGTTTTTCCATCACAGCGGCAGCACAATGGAGACAATTTTGGTTGCATCGATCCGTTAGATATATAGTAAAGTGGTAAACACCAGGTAGAAAAGCACCACTAATTTCGTCCCATGTACGAGCATATTCTTTTCTAATTGATGATAACTGAATGTATCGTTCTGAATCAATACCAATAGTTTTTAGATCTTCTATGACTGTCGGTTGAAACGCTTCAGGTGTTATTTCAAATAAAGCAGATAATAAATCATCCCTACTTACAAAACCTGAATTTCTTAAACGCGCAGTTTTTTCAGTAGCTTCGCGTAACATTGGTTTGACGGATGATCGAAAAGCCTCAGGGGTTAGATCAGTAATATCCTTATACAAATCTTCAATTTCTTTATTCCATTCCATTTTTTTCACTTTTATTATTTATTAAAATTATATTGAAACTAGTAAAAAGTCGACATTTCACTACTATATTCCCTCCTCCTGTTGGGTGTATACGTTAGAATAAGAGAATAAACAATTATTTTTAGAAGGAAGATGGTAATTTACTAAATTACTAGTAGAATAAGTTCGAAAAGGAGTATAATAATTTTTGTATTGGGTAATTTTCTTGTGTGATTTATGTAAATATTTAAGGTTGTTTAATTTAATCTTAATTAGACTACTGCAATATCCATTTCTACTACTAAAATAGTTGGCTCTGATTCTATTCTTCTCATAAAAATTGAATTCGGCAGAACTCTCAATAAATAAAGTATTGGATTCATCTTTTATTCTTAATATTGAATCTAACTTTAGAGACGATTCATCTTGCGTTCTATTAATTTCAAGAAAGCATGTTTCTGAATATATCCCTCTTAAGCATACATTCATATAATAGTGATATCCACCACTTTCAAGGAGAACAACGATATTGTTAACAATAATAATGTCAATCAAGTGACCTGTAGTGAATTGGAAGACGATTATATTAGAGGAAAGAAAAGGGAAGAATAGCGAGGTACCAGAATTAATATATTCACTGAATAAAGAACTTAGCAATGGAATATCTCTCAAAAACAAATAAATAAATGCAATTGGAAGACACGTAAACAAAAACGGTAAAATTGTTACATTTTTCAATGTGGTAATATTCTGGGTTGAAAGCATAACACTTAGTAATTTCTTTTAATGGATATTTTATCTTACAATCGAAACTTCGATTTTATGTATTTTGAAATATAAACTAAAATTGTATTTAAAAATTTCGAATGAATTTAGGAAAACCGTGAAAAATAGTGGAAAAAGAACTCTTCGAATGTAACAAATAATTTTTATCTACTTTTTTATTAATAAAATTTAATAAAATCATTTCGATTCTTTAAAGTACTTCTACTTCTTTCTTTTCAGGAGTTTTATGCCCTGTTGTCATCATTGTAAGTGCTGTACTTAAAAATAATAACTTATTCAAGTTACGAATAGTTGTTCCAGAGAAGATTTTTGTCTCGTAATTTATAGCATTATAAAAAAACGTCATTTTGGCTTGTTTAAAGAGCTCTTTGAGCTGTGGAAATGAATTATTATTTAAATCTATTTCAAATCTTTCAGGAGATTCATAGGCAGGGGAACCTGGAAAAATATGGTATGGTTCATTCATTATAACAATAGGTTTTGAGTTTGTTGTGCCATATTTTAACATACATTTAAAAGCGAAATTAAAATCTTTTTGAACATCTAACTTAGATTGGAAGGGAAAACCAACCGTTAACCAAATTCTTAATGTTCTTCGGAATAAATTTGCATTTTTTATTAGATCTTCAATTTGATTTTTTGGAAATTTAAATGTCGGATCGCATATTTTCGCTATTCTTTGATGAACTTTTGAAGATAATGTTCTAGGAGAAATAGAAATTGATGAATCTTTACGAGGAAAGGTCTTATAAAAGATTTTCCACATTTCCTTAGGAAATGGTAACCGCCAAATCTCTAGATCTCCGCCAAGATCTACTTTTTCTTTTTGAATCAAACCAAACAATGTTTTCCAATATTTAAAATTAGCCGGATAAGTACCATGTCCGAAGAATAAACTTGGAATTTTATACTTATCAATGATAGTGGTGATGTCCTCAATTACTTTTTCAGGACTTCTAAGAATGACTTCATTTCGACCTGTTATGCGTTGTAAGGCTCTTTGACCGCCTCCACAATAGGGACAGTTAAATGGGCAACCCCTTCCTATTGGAAGATTGAAAGAAATTCCCATTATTTTTCTGCTACATTCAAAATATTGTTTTGCATTTTTTAGGAGAGATGTATTTGTAAAATTTAAATTATCTAAAGTTTTTGCCGTATAGGAAAGCGGATTAGTTTTTATATGGTCGGATGAGTTTCTATAAGAAAAATTGGGAATAGAATCTAAAGGTTGGTTCTGGTTAATATTTTGAACGTACTTTAAAAGGGGAATCTCACCTTCTCCTCTTATTACTCCATCAATTGACCCGTAATATTTTAAAATTTGAGTGTGGAAATATGAGGCACTAAATCCTCCTAGTACTACTTTGGTATTAGGTTTAACTTCCTTTATGATTCGCGAAATCTCAATAGCTCCATGTGCATTGTGTATCCAATGTAAATCTATTCCACATATTTTGAAATCAATAGTTCTTAGATAGTCTTTTAAAGACCATTTAGGGTTTAAATATTGTTCTAAAGGATAATTTATTATTTTTACTCCAAAACCCTCTCTCTCAAGGAAGTCAGCGATAGCAAAGACTCCCATTGGAATAAAAATAAACGCAGTTCGAACTGATTTTATTTTATTATCTTGATCTGGGTTTAGCACTCTAGGTGGATGAATGAAAATTACATCGTAGGTTTTCAATATGATTACCAGAAAATTGGATCAAAGTATATTGTCAATTAAAAATAAGATTTAAGAATGTATTAATTAGAATTATTTAAATTATTGTAAATATATGGAAATTAATATAATTTGTTATTTACAATTAAAATTTCATAGAAAAAAATTATGTCTTTTCCAAGTTGTGGTGCCCAATTGGAGATAAATAATCAACCATTTTGTCAGGAATGTGGAGTAAAGCTCCCAGATTCTTCCAATAGTTCTGAATTAGCACAAGGATCTACAACTTCACCAGAAGATCGCAATTTTCATTTGGGAATTTTAGGATTAACTTTTAATATAATATTGAGGATATCAGCTTTTTCATTAGCATTTATCTCTGTTACTTAATAAAGAAAATTAACGCATCTGTTCATACAAATTTTCTTGAATAAATCACGAAATTGACTGAATGAATTGAGTATTTCAATGACAGATCCCAAAAAAAGAATTAGGAACGAAAAAAACCTAGATTTTCCAGTTATAGGTTATGCTGGGTATGCTCTAACAAAATTTTTCTCCTCTTTTAAAAAC
>JAGXNU010000037.1 GCA_019894815.1 Promethearchaeota archaeon | reverse complement strand
GGTATTAAGCGACAAGATTTAATAAAAATCTCGGACTTGACTTTAGAATATGGTTTAGATCTAAATAAAATCATCATGGAAACTTTTGGACAAGATGAAAAAATTAAAAGTGCGTTCCTTGATATTTTAAACAAAATTGGTGATATTTTTGATGAATACGATACTTGGAAAGAAGTTGAACCAACAGTTTTTTAAAAATGAGTTAATTTAAGAATTCCTTCTTTAGGATATCTTTAAGACAGCTTTTTTCATCTGGAGGAAGGTCTATTACATTTTTTCCACTCCTACAATAATGATCTGGACCATAACTATTAGAAAATAAATTAACTAATAAAATTAGACAATTTCTTAGATTTAACTTATCCGTTCGATTCTCATTAAAACTGGTCATCAGTTTAATAAGTAACTTGCTAAGCCAAACTTTGTTCATATCTACTGGATTAACATCCTCACCAGCAATATTCCTATTATAAAAATCTAAGATCTGACCTACGCAATCCATTATACTATAAACCCATAACCCTTATCGGAATTTATTTACTTAATGCTAAAATTCGAACATTACATTTTTATTCCTACTATACATGAAATTTCTGCTATAAAAACATTCTTGATTTATTTTCACAAGACGTAAGGGAAAATCATCATTTTTGTTTTAATCATCAAGCAAACATGAAAAATGTGACTATGAAATAAATAATATCTTCAAAGAGGTAAATTCAAAATTATATCGAAAAAAAGAAGCTTTAAAGATCCACTTCAATGTTCTCTATGAAAATGTCAATTGTTTGCTCAAGATCAATTAAACTATCAATATCAGTAATTTCTGAGCTTGCAACTTTAGTAAGAAATTCTTTAAGCAATTTTTCTTTTCGTTTATCTTGAGGAAAAATTAAACTGCTCTTGTAGTGCTCCCAGTCTAGGATTCCGGTAAATATAATAAATAAAGTCTCAATGTGGCTAAAATCCACGATTCCTAGTAATTTTTCTTTAGAAATGAGCGTTTTTGTATGATCTTTGTAGAATCCAGAAAGGTCATCATAATAATTGGTAATTCGAGCAACATTATCTAATTGAGTTCGAAGGGCTGCTTGATTAATAGGACTATCTTCATCCCGGTACATTATTTCAAAATATGTATTAATAAAATCTTTCAATTTCTGGAGCTTTTGCTGGAACACTCTAGTTTTAACAATTCTTTCAAACATGGGAGATTCTTTACTAGTGTAGAACTTTAGCTCGAACTTCATAATAGCTAAAATATCAAGAAATAACTCCTTTATTTCAAAATCATCGCTTGCCATAATTATCATCACCAGAATTATATCTAATTCGATCTAATTTTTAATAATTTAAGAAATTAACGATAAGAAATTTAAAATTAAATTCAAATATCTCAAACCCTAGCAGATTTAATCACTATTGATATTTTAATTCCAAGTTCTTCTTATTATTGTTGTTTTCTTGCGTCTAAAATTGCAAGGGAAAATTGTGAAACGATGAAGTAGTATCTGGTGGTTTTGAAGGAATCCGAATTTCTTTCCTTTTAATCGTTTTTCTGTAGACAATTGCTTTTCCATGAATTTTAAGTATTCTTAAAGGGCATCTCGCCATAAACTTGATATCATTTAGAGGAGCATCCCTTAGTGATAAAAATTCAGTGAAAAATTTACGAGCTTTCTCCTGTTTCTTGGGTTTTTCAAAAGATATAAAACGATCTATAACTTTAAGAAGGGACTCTGTATCACCAAAACAATAAAAGTTAGAAGCTCTTAATGACCATTTTATAGCTTCTAATTGATATTTCATTCCATTCAAGAAATGGAGAGGTCCAATTAAAATGGAAAAGAACGAGATAAAGAGATTCATTGCCATGCTTCTAAACATTTCGTCTATAGAAGCATGAATTTTTGGTTTAATAATCCCCCTCAGATCATCTCCATATAAAATTGTACTGTTTTGAATTACATTTCCAAGAACTATGTTTTTAGGAGCGAATATTGCTGAAAAGACACGATTTACTCGAAATATCTTATGAAAAATCATTTCTTTCCAAAATCGTTCTTTTGTAAGAAAATGACTAACGAACATTCCCGTTGTGTTTTGAAGTACGTTAAGCATGTAATGAAGAATGTCAGACTTAGCATCTCTAAAGTCATGTTTAATTTCTAAAGCGATAAAATATTTTTCAATCTCTCGAATATGCGAATTAGAGACTCTGTTTTTAAAGATGAATAATAGATCACAATCCGAAACAGAAGTATTTTCTTGATTTGGTCTTTGACTTCCAAACAAGATGATGGAAGCAATTTTGTTAATTCCAATCTCTTTATTAATTAAGTTAACTATGTCCTTAATATAGTTTTTAGATTGCGTGTTTATCCCTTCTAAGTTAGAAGAAATCTTTTTCTTTATACTCTCATCCGTTTCTGTTTCTGTTTCTGTTTGAGTAGTATTCGAATCTTGCACGATCATTCAATTAAAAATTTAATTTTTTATGAACAAGTTTTAGAAAACAAGAGAGAATTTCATTTTATCGATAATATGAGTCAGCACTTTTATCGTCCTCAATAGCTTTCATGAAGTGTTCTGCTTGTTTTTTATACTTGTCAACAACATCTTCCATTTCTTCAACTTTCTTATTTAATTCATCAAAATTCATATCAATTTTAAAGTAATCTTTGAGTAAAGTTACCAGAGCTTTAGATGAGCGTGGATCTATTGTCATCATTGGTAATGGGAGTGTTTCAGCAAGTATACATATCCCTGGAGCAAAATTATTATGCCCGGCCCAAGCAGGTAAGATTCCATTTGCTCCTGCAATAACGCCCGCTTCCATCAATTTTGTATTATCATATTCAAGGAAAGAATCAACAATATTTGAATCTGTTCCACACACGTATACCGAGGGGATCTCTCTAACTTTATCCGAGACCATTGCACCAGTGCTCAAATACATTTTAATTTTACCCTTAGTTATCTTGTCCATTTCTTCACAAATTCTTTGAGAAAACTCAAAAACACCATATGACGTTTGTGGTTGATAATTTGCTGTTAAAATGAAAAAATCATTCATGGTCTTCTCATATTTTGGCTTATAATATATTTTCGCGCTAGGAATTTCTAGCTTTCCATTTTCTACATTAGATTTTGGGGGAAAATCATAACATACGATATCTAATAATTCTTCTGCCTTGATAGAATCTTTAATAGAAGTGATAGCAAGTTTAGCAACAAGGGCAATTCCTGGCCAACCTACCAAAACCACGGGATCGTGTAATTCTTCAGCATTAATTTCAAATTTCTGGTCTATTCTTATTTCCATAAATAATTCTCTCTTTATTTTGTTAAAAAATCTATTGATTCTCCACAGGATGGACAAAATTTTAACTTAAAATCCATGTGTTGTCCACAAAAGGGACAATAAATTCCTTCTTCAACATATTCAGGTTGAGTTGGAGGTTGGTAAACCCTTTGACTATATTTTATTTGGTGACCATAATTCAATTTTTTTCGCGCTTTCATTTGAATGAAAAGTGGCGTCAATAAACAAATAAATAACGGTTCTAATAATAGAGGTACGACATTGGTCATTAAATTATAAATAAATATCAAATCAAATCGCCGATTTGCTGGATCATACCATGAAACTAACGTGGAATAACTGACAGGAAATATTATTTCAATAAGCATTTGATAAAATATGGTCACGGTTAATGTGATTAAAACAGAGAATAGAAACGTACCGATAATTTTCCCAAAGGCTCCTTTTGATAAGATTTTCGCTTCTTTTATTGATCTTTCATTATAATCTAATTGATAAGTGTAAATAGAGAAGATATAAAATCCAAATATAACTATTGAAGGTATTAATAACATGAAATTTCCAAGAGGAATTACTAAAGCTAAGATTAACAATACTGCAATTATCTTGCGATTGAATGCTCCTTTCATTGATTCAGCTAATGATATTTTTTCACCTAAATAATCCTTATATAGATACTTGGCAACAGAGCAAAGTCCTAACGTCGTGAACAGGGCACCAATGATAAAATTCAATATATCTATCCCCCAAGTACTAAAAACATAACTAATCATTGAATTTAATTGTGATTCTGTAAGAGTAAATGGGTCAACTTCAGCAAGTGGACCCACAATTGCTTCCAATAAAATTAAATCCCAATTGGCGTTTGCAAGTAACAATATCCTTATTAACAAGGAAATAACGTAAAAAAAGCTAATCGGAACAATAATTTTTATCCAATTTTTTCCAAATAATCCAAATCCATCTTTTAATAACTCACTGAATGATTTGTTTGCTATTCTAGTTAACTCTAGTGGATCTTCAGACATGATTTTTAAAATTTTTCTGACTATTTAAATTTTCCAAATAAAAATTATAATTATAATGCTTCATATACTTGAGGTATATTATAGTTAATGAGTTAAAAAAAATCGTGTAAAACAAGCACTTTAACATGTACTCTCAAAAACAACCGAATCGACAAATTCCAGGAGTAATTTCTTATATGGATTTCTTTTCAACTAAGAAATTAGCCTATTCAGTTTTTTTTAGCTTGCCCGTGTTTATTGGATTACTATCAATGATTTTAAATGCCATTCAGACAGGTGTATGGAATTTTATTTACTTATTTATAAATATTTCTATATTTTTTACGATCTCTGGTTCTGGAGCGATCTTATCAATATTTTACTATGTTAAAAAAGCACCAATTTTAGGATCTCCTAATATCGGAGGGTGGGGTCTTCAAATGAATTCTTTCTTTAGTGGTATTATTGGAATTTCATTATTGATTGGTCAAGTTTTGGCCATGTTTCTCAGAAATACCACCTTTCAAGATGTACTTTTTATGTTGGGTACAATTGTTGTCTACATCATCGCTTATGTCATCTATTTTTCATTCACAACTGTTGGAAGATACGGAAATTTTATTTTAGCATTGGTTCAACCCGTAGTTGGAATCACTCTTTATGGAATTTTAACAGCCCAATTTTCAATAATCTTTTTTATTCGTGCTATCATATTTTTCTGTTTATGTGCTTTTATCTTCGCAGTTCCCTATGCTAGAAGCATGGTTCGCGTGAGTAATATCTATAGAGAGCTCACTGGAATAGGGGGATATCCTTTTATCCGAGCATTTGTATTATCCATGATGACAGAAGGAAATGATGATCTTGTTGAAAGTTTTTTTGAGAGCGTAGGAATAGATTCAAATGTAAAAATTCAATACCTTTTTATCAGAACCTCCAAATCAAAGAAATTGAAGGGATTGTTTGTCATACCTCATGTTCATTTTGGTCCTTTTAAGACTTGCGGTTCTTCAGATTTACCCGCACAAATATATAAGCAATTTTCAAATATCCCAGGTACTACCGTATATCACACTACAAATGATCATACTCAAAATTTAACATCGCAAAAAGAAGTTGATAAAATTCTCTCACGTATTAAAGAAGATGTGAAGAAAATTGAAAAGATGGGAAGTGATAACTGGATAAAAGAGATTAAGAATATTTCACGTAAGATGTCAAATTCTGCTAAACTGATTGGAATTGAAATGAGCGATATTCCTATCATTTTTTTAACTAGGCATCCATTACCTTCAGACGATATGCATGCTTTAATAGGAGAACAAATTAGAAGTCATGCAAAATCAGAAGGGTTCAAAGAAATTATCATTATTGATTCTCACAATGCTATTATTGATGATGAAAACTTAATAAATTTTGGTTCAATTGAATCTGACGACTTAATACGTGTTGCTAAAAATTTTATGAAGAGTATTAATGATATGAATGAAGAAAATAAAAGTAATATACATTATGGAGTTGCTAAAGATCCATTAAGTGAATTTACAGAAAAAGATGGAATTGGGTCAGGAGGTTTAGTAGTTCATCTTTTTAAAAATGCTACTACAAACCAGAAAACTGCATTAATTCATTTTGATGCTAATAATGCATATCTTGAAGTTCGATCCTATATCTTAAACATGTTGCAAAATCGAGGAATTGAACGTGGTGAAGTAACTACATCGGATTCGCATAGTGTTGCCCGAAAATTTACACGTAGAGGGTATTCCCCTATAGGGGAAAAAATCAAGCTTGATAATATCTTAGTCAAATTAGATGAATTACTCATAAAAGCTGAGACAGATATGGAAGAAGTTGAATTCTATTACCACGATTCTATTGAGGAAAACGTGAAAATTTGGGGAGATCCTAAATATTTCGATGTAATCATGAAAACTCTTGGAGAATGTATACGTATATCTCAAAGATTATTAACTTTAAGTCTTATTGCACCAACGTTGATCTCGTTAATATTGTTGGTCTTTTTCTTTAATGTTGATTTGACAGGTATTTTTAATTTGTTTTAGATATAAATGTAAATCTTAATTTCTTGAAATTAAGATAATATCTTGATAATATGACGATATTATTGGATAATAATAATGTGTGTTCCATACATTTAAATATTATCATATATTAATATTATCATATGATGAAGAAAAGTTCAATTAAAAAATATACCTAAATTTAAAGCATTATTAGATCTTGAAAAAAAATTATTTTAAAGCATGATGAGTAGTAGTGTATTAAGATTGACTATGAATTTATTTAAAATATTAAGCGATGTAAATGTACTAAATATCATTTTAAAGCTAAAAAAGGGTGAAAAGGCTTTCCAAGAGCTCCAAAAAGAATTAGAACTGAGTCAATCAAATCTTTCTCATTTAATGAAAAGGCTTACTGATGCAAAAATCATAAGCTTCCGAAGAGAAGAACGAAAAAAATACTATAAGATTAAAAATACTAATATTTTTAAAATTCTTACTGAAACGATGGCGTTCCTGATGGAAATGCAAAAGGAAACAATAGAAGAATTGAAAGACTTTAGTTTATATGATATTTAACTCTTATACTTCATCCTTTATTATTTATTTCACTTATATTTAATTGGCTTTACAAATCTGGTTTTTAAGTTAAAGAATTATAATTAGATAAATATTTGGTTAAAATAAGAAAAGATTATCAAAATAGAGAGTATAAAAATGTCAAATACAAATAAAGAAAAATATATAGAATACCTTATACGACTGACTGAAACGAATGGAGGCAACTCCTATTATAACACTGATTTAAGATCTATGGATGTTGATTTTAAATCTTTTTGTAAAGAAAAAGAAATTAATTTTAGTCAAGTAAGAAAAATAGGTAGAGAAAAAAGCAAGCATCTATTATTGAGATATTTTACAGATGAAATTGATGGGAACCTAACTAAAGAAGATTGTGAAAATCTCTATAGATTATTTGCAGATCCATGGGATAATTCTAAATTAGAGCGGCATGAAATGTTAGCATCCTTTATTAATTTGGTAGCATTAAAAAGAGATTTAACCCTTAAGAAAGTTTTAATATTAGGAGCTGGAACGGGTGGAGAGTATGAACAATTAAGAAAAATATGTCCCATGACAAAATTTCTTATAACGGATATTTCAGAACAAGCATTAAATTCTTTTCAGTTGAAATATAATGGTAATGGTAGTGGTAGTAGCTATACTTTGCAAATCCTTGATGTGTTTTGCAGGAGATCTTTATCAAGCATTTTAAAATCAAGGGGTAAATTTGATTTAATAATTGCCTCAGGAGTGTATCGTTATGCTCCAAGTAAGCAGAAGAAATATAATTCTGCTGAATTTATCTATAAATATTTATTAAAACATGATGGGCTTTTTTGTATAGTAGAAGTAAGCCAAGACCCGGAATACGATGACCCTTTCATTCTGAGACGATTAACGCCAATTTTTACTAAAAAAACTCAAACCAATATGAGAATTAATCCAACTCAATTTGTATTTTATGAAAAAACATTTGAATTACAATCAGAGGTGAAATAATTGATTATTGGATTACTAAAAGAAATTAAGACCGATGAGTTTCGAGTAGCACTCATACCTGAAGATGTTAAAAAGATAATTAGAAATGGAAATGAATTAATTTTTGAGTTAAATTGTGGAGAAATGGCAGGATATTCTGACAGAGAATACATAAAAGCGGGTGCTAAACCTAAAGATAAGGACTTTATTTTTAGAACTGCTGATATTATCGTAAAGTTAAAAACACCTCAAGGCAGTGAGCCCGAGAAATTTTCTAAGGGACAAGTACTTTTTTCTTACTTGCATTACGATGGAAACGAATCTTTAGAAGGAGCTGAAAAAATAAGAATGTCTGGAGCAATTGCAATTGCGTTTGAATGGGTTGAAGAAAAAGGACCCGAATATCCTTTATTGAAACCGATGAGTGAATTAACCGGCATTATTGCCGCTATAAAATCTTTAGAAATATTCCGCAAAAAGCAAGCAAGAATCGCAGGTTGTTTCAGTAATAGTATAGAACCTGCTACTATAATGATCATTGGATTAGGAACTATTGGTTCAAATGCTTTAGATGTTTTCATGCATCAGGGAGTTAAATTAATTATTATTGATAAGCATCCAGATTCTATTGAGGATCGTGCTTTAAAACATGTTCCTAAATATTTATGGGGTGAATTTAAGGATAATATTAAAATAATAAAATCTGACGAGGATAATGTAATAAAGACTAAAGAAATTCTTCGGAACCAATTGCCAAATGTAGACATACTTTTTTTCTCTGCAGTTCGCAGACCTAATTTTAGAGCCAAACACCTTATCGATGAGGACATGTTAAAATTGATGAAAGAAAATAGTATACTTGTTGATGCAGGTGCTAACGATAAAGATTTAGTTGAATCAAGTCTTTCTTCTCCTGAAGTAGATAATGTCTATAATGTTAACGGAGTTTGGCATTATGCGAATGACCACATCCCTACTATGGCCGCAAATGATGCTTCAAGAATAATCTCAAAAGCAGTCTTACCTTATTTGATGAAACTATCAAATACAGGTCCTATAAATGCTATTCTTGAAACTCCCGCGTTATCAAAGGGTACAATTATTGCGGGATATAATTATACTCATGAATATACCTGTAAAAAGAGGGAGGTTGCATATCTTCCTGTTTGGGAAGCTTTAAAGCATTATAAATAACTTGAGAAAGAAACATATCAGGTAAGGAACAAAAAATCGTGAAATATATGGCAACAGGAAAAATAAAATTCTTTGTATAGTTGAAACGGATCAATATAATCGGTTTAAGGATTTTCCATTATTTAAAAGAGTGAAGCCCATTATTGATTCAAGTATTAATTTAAAAACCTCCAAAACTACAATATCTATTATTTTTTATTCCAAAAATATTTTAAAATAAATTAAAATGGTGTGTTAATGGCGGGAATATTTGTTATTTATGAAAAGGAATCATTAAGTGAATCTACTAAAGTAAAGCTTCAAAAGTGTTCTGAAATATTGCAGCATAGAGGTTCTAAAGTTCCTCATGTTTTAGATAGATTTCCACTGAAAATAATTTATTACCCAACAAAAAAAGAGACCGAAAATCATCAATTATATTTAGTTTCTGATAAAGAAAATAAAAAAATTGTGGCTATTGATGGGCATATTTATAATATAGCCGAAATAAATAGGAAATACATTAGTTCTATGCATTCTCTTCGAGATAAAGAAGGATCGATATTAGGATTGTTATTTGGATACATGAATAAAGGAGCGAGTATTTTTAATGAATTAATAGGCTCCTTTAGCGGTATTTTGTTTAATGGAATAGATCTGATTGGATTTAAAGATCCAATTGGTACTAAACCACTTTATTATTGTGAATCTAATAAGTTCATGGTTTTTTCATCAGAGATGAAAGCTCTTTTTCCACTTAAAAAAAATATAAAGTCCATTCCTCCAGGATGCATGATTTCCTCGTCAGGAATTAAAGAAACATATTATCAATTTCCTAAATTTATAGAAAATTATAAATTAACTACTGAATTAGTAAGAAGTCTTGCTAACCAGTTGAACATATTAATAAAAAGAGTTGTAGAGGATAATATAAATAAAAATGAAAAGGTAGGAATTTTATTAAGTGGAGGGCTTGGCTCTATCATAATTAGTCATATTGCCAAGGATATTGTTGAAGACTTGCACCTTTTTACTGTAGGTGTCGAGGGCTCAAGAGATTTGTTCTATGCTACTAAATATGTAAAATTACATAATCTTAAACACACTTCAATAAAAATAAAAAAAAAAGATTTATTATCAGTACTCCCAGATATAATTTACGCATTAGAGTCTTTTGATGCTGCATTAGTTAGAAGTTCATTACCAATGTTTTTACTTTGTAAACAAATAAGTGAGGAAAATAATATTGATCTCTTACTCACTGGCGAAGGAGCCGATGAGCTATTTGGAGGGTATGAATATCTCACTAAATTTAAATCACCTAAAGATTTTAATAAAGAATTATTAAACTTATTAAAAATAGAATATAAAACGGGATTACAGAAAGTAGATCGCATTCCCTACAATTTTTCAGTTGAGGCAAGAGCACCCTTATTTGACAAGAGAATCGTAGAATTTTCTTTTAAAATTCCTACTGAACTTAAAATCCTTAAAAGAAAAGGTGTAGGAATTGCAAGAAAGTGGATATTAAGAAAATCCTTTGAAACAGAAATTTCTGAAGAGTTTATTTGGAGGAAAAAACAAAAATCTTCTGATGGTGTTGGCTCCCAATTTGTATTACGAGACCAAATAGAAAAAATAATTACCGATGAGGAATTCGAGAAAAATAAGAATATTACTTCCTCTTTCTCCCTTAGATCGAAAGAAGAATTATATTATTGGAGGATATTCAAAACCAAATTCCAACCTACTCCAGAGACAATATCTGAGATTGGAATTACTAAGGTGTATTATGTTTGAATACATCTTTAAAAGCATTTAAATGTATAAAATGTGGAGAGTGTTGCCGAGCTGGGTATAATGTTTATATTCAAAAGATCGATATTGAAAAATGGAAAAAAATTGAAAGAAATGAATTATTAGAACACATAATAATCAATCCAAAATGTATTGCTATAAATGATAATATTGAATTCAATTCAGTTCGTGGAACTACATTAGCTAAAATAAGAGCAAACAAAAATTATCGAGATTATAATGGAAAATTCAATCTTCTAATTAGATTCATACAAAAGAATCATCGATATTATGGAAAAAACCCTTCATATTTAGATATTTGGACCATAATACCTAATCAAGAATCCGATCCAATATACATACCAAAGGATTTTGAAACCATATTAAATGGTTTAGAGCTGGGATTAGAATATATTTTACATTCAGATGCTTTTGGTCGATGCCCTTTTTTAAAGTTGAATCTTTGTTTAATCCATGAGATAAAACCATTAGCATGTAAGAAATTTCCATACACTAAAGAACAATGTTTAAGAAATGACGATATTTACCTATTAATTTGCAGATGTCTAGAAAAGGTAAAAGAAAGAAAACCATAAGATTTGAGGAATTACACTTTGAGAAATAATTTTTTTACTAGCATAACAATAGACGAGGACGATTTCTTCCACGGTTTCAGAAACCACTCCTGCTACTGTTTTAATGCCTACAGTTGTTACTAGCATTGTTAAACTTTGTTTTGAAATCATCGTTTGAAACGTTTCCTTAAGAGTTGCTTTTACTACTTCTCCCGCTAACATCTCATCGATTTCAATCCACTTCAATTCATCCTTAAAATTATAATCAGTTATTTCTGCCGCTAATTCAAATTTAGCGCCAAATGACTTTGCTTGCTTGAACATTCTCTTGGTGAGATCTAAGCCAGAGATTGGCTCTGGAAATCCAGGATAATTTGCAACTAAATGGGTATTTTTAACTGTGCCCCCTGCAGGAGCGGATTCATCAATAACTAATACTGATAATGTGCCACGAGCCGCAAATATTGCTGCTGAAATACCTGCAGGACCTGCACCGATAATAATTACATCGTATTTTGTCATTATTTAACTCTCTTTAAAGGCTACATCATTTTTTCTTTTTAAATGCCGTTATAACCATTATAATATTATTGTAGATTTCGAAAGCTATAAAAAACTTTCATTTATTGTTGTTTTTATTGATTTTACGTCTTGAATTGATGAAGTTGCACCAACAACTTTACCATTTTTATAGTAGATTGTGAATGGAAGACCCATGAAGGAACTACATTCTGGTAATTCTCGAATAATTGATGCTCCAGGCACATCAAATGGCATCACTACGAATTTAATATCTGAATATTTTTCTTTTTCTTTCAAAACTTCAAAAGCCCCATAAACAGGTAAGCACATGGGACCGTTTCGACCACAACTAATGGCGACTTTGTCATTGGTGTTAATTAAATTCTCTACTTCTGATTTTGTTTGGACCTCATCAAGTGATGATTCTAAGTATTTCAGCATTTTCTTTTTCCACCTATATTTGATTTTTAATATTAATTTAGAATAATTATTCAATATTATTCAATATTAGTATTATTAATTATTAGTTCTCGTTTGTAAACATTATTTTATTGTCTCACAATAATTATCTTTTTGGAAAATGGCATACATCCCTTTCTGGTTTATAATTATTCTATTCTATAATATCTCGATTGTACCAATTAAATAAAAAAAAAAGACAAAATAATAT
>JAGXNU010000036.1:12305-12731 GCA_019894815.1 Promethearchaeota archaeon | reverse complement strand
GTTTTAATCATCCTGATTTTAGGTCTAGGAGTTATAGGTTTGAGTTGGCGAAACAAACGAAAACTAAAATATTAAACTAAAATTTTTTTTTTTTGAATATGATTAATAATGATGTTATAACTAACGACAAAATGTTTATTAGAACGGGTTTTTCTTCCATTTTAGATCCCATATAATAGTCAAATTCTTATATATTTTATAAAATAGAAACAAAGAAAAAAAAAGAAAAAGATATTTTACTATAAGTAGTAATTCTACATTAATTTCATTGCCATGCTCATGTCCCCAACGGTGAGCTTCTTACGACCAGCGTGACGGGTCATTTCTAAAGCTTTATTGGTTGCTCCTTTAGCGATGTTCTCTAAATAGTCAATAAGAGCATCCACTGCTTCACGAGCTACCATATCAGCGCCGTTGTCTTTCATT
>JAGXNU010000036.1:305-12295 GCA_019894815.1 Promethearchaeota archaeon | reverse complement strand
GGACCAAGCAAATACTTTTTTAGCCATTTTTATTCCTCCACTATAGTATTTTTTATTTAGTTTACAAATAAATTTTATTTGACAAAATACGTCTTTAAATTATAATACAGCATTCAAATATATAAATCTTTCTGTAGATTGCTGAAAATATATGATTGAGTTAATAAATTTTTCAAGATCATCGTTTCGACAAAAAATTGATGTCATTGAAGAAAAGCGATAGATATAGTTCTGAGCCCTTAAATCTGAGATTTAATTTTATTTTGAAAAATGTAGGTGTTCTAGGTTTATGTTTAAAAATTTAGAGCTAAGTAGTTGAATTGATATTTTTGAGTGTGGTTATTCAGCTATGAAACCCATAATCATAGAATTAAATAAGATTGGATTGAAAAATTCTTAGTTTTTGAGGTTTTTTGGTTATAGATAATTTACAATTAGATGAATATATTCCATGTTAATGATTTAATCAAAACTTATATCAACTTGAATGACTATCACTAATTGAGAAATTCATCTATTCATCTTATAAATTGAGTTGTGAAATATATTGCCAAAATTGGAAGAAATAGCTGAAAAAATTGAGAAATTAAAAAAAGAGTTATTAATCGAAGAATCAGAAGAAGTGTGTTTTAGCAAAAAGCAAGGGATGATTTTTGAGGCTTGCGGTTGGACAATACTTATTGGATGTGTTTATTATTGGTTCTTCTTTTTCTTTTTTCTTCACGTCTATGAGCCATTATTATATACAACCTACTTCACATCAATACTAATCGGCATAACTTGCATATATCGATTCGAATCGCTGTTATTTAATTCGATCACTTGCATAACCTTTTATGGATTCATTAATATAACCTTTGGGTTAATTTTTACATCGACAGATATCTTTAGTTTTATATCTGGACCAATTTTACATGCCATCATAGCAGCAGTACAATTGTATATCATTTTCCATAAGAGAATTCCAATCCATGAGGGTTATTTATTATGGGGTTTATTGTTCTATTTTATTTTCATGAGTAGTTATGACAGCTTTCAGCGATGGAATTTTATAACAGGATTAGCAACATTACTTTCTGATGTATTTACAAAGGCTTATTCTTTCTATGCATTATGGCTTTCTGGTTTGTTCATCCATTTTTATAAGAAAAGGTATGGATTATTGCGGGGAGTTAAGTAAAAAAATCATATATTTAGTAAAGAAAGAATTACCATTAATTGTGGTGATGATATATAGAAAAAGAAAATTTAATGGAGATGTTGGCTGTTTCCAAAATTGGAGATCGAGCGCTTAATAAAATTGCCAAATATAATCCAAATCTTATTTCAAATCTTTCAAAAGAAGCTTACGATCTATATATTATTAGGAAGCAAATCTGTGAATATATTTTCTCCCTTGTTACAGACCAAAGCATGACGTTAGATAATTTAAAGAATATTTTGCATGAAGAAATAAAAAAAGTGAAGGATCTGAGAAAGCAGGCAGATTCCAAAGAAGAGAGAAAATTTTTAGAATTAAAAATTGAAGAATTAGAAGATTATCTTTAATTAGAAGTCTTTCTTTAATAAGAATTATTACTGGATTCTTCAATCAGATACTAATAAGAACGTGACTATTAATGAAAAAAACAATCGCAGTTTCTAAAGGGGATGGAGTGGGTCCTGAAGTTGTTAATGAAGCTATAAAGCTCATGAAGATTATTGCTGATTATTCTGAATTCGAATTTGAATTCCAAGAAGCTCCAGTAGGGGGAAATGTATGGAAAAAATACGGCACGAATCTTCCTGAAAAATCTTTTGAGATCATAAAAAATTCTGATGCATTATTGTTTGGAGCTGCCGGTTTACCAGACTTACCTCCAGGGGTTGCTGAATCTGTTATATTAAAAATTAGACAAGAATTAGATCTCTATATTAACCTAAGACCAATTAAGTTATTCGATAACTTGCGTGACCGATGTCCTCTTAAAGAAGAATTTATTGGTGAAGGTATTGATATAGCTTTTATAAGAGAAAACACGGAAGGCTTGTATGCTAATAAAGGTGCCGTACTAAATAATGATCAAGCTGAAAACTTGATGGTTTATACCCGCAAAGGATGTGAAAGAATAATAAAATATGCGTTTGAATATGCCAAACGCTTCAAGCATGAAAAGGTCACTTCTGTTGATAAGGCAAATCTTTTAAGTCCCAGTAAACTATGGCGACAAATTTTCCACGAGATTGGAGATGAATATCCGACTCTCCTAAAGGAGGATATTTATGTAGATGCTTTTTGTCAATGGTTAATCAGAGCACCTTATAAATTTCAAACAGTTGTTACTGGAAACTTGTTTGGAGATATTATTAGTGATGAAGGTGCTTTTCTCATAGGAAGCTTAGGAATGGCATCAAGTGGTAATATTCATCCCGGTAAAGTATCAATGTATGAACCTATCCATGGTTCTGCTCCTGACATTGCAGGAAAGGAAATTGCTAATCCGATTGGAGCTATTCTTAGTGTAAAACTAATGATGCAAGAATCTTTTGAATCAATTTCGATTGCTCAAGAAATTGAAAATTCAGTAGAAGAAGCACTATTATTTGGACGCACTGTGGATATTAAGAAAGAAGGAATAAATACGTTGAATACTTCTCAAATGGGAGATTTGATTATTCAGAAAATTAAGGAAAATCTAAAGAAATAGTTCTATTTTAAGGCTTTTGTATTCACAATCGCGTTTAGCATTACTTTCAGATAATTATAGATTTGTGTTCTGTAATCTTCACCTATCTTTAGAAAAAGAACAGATATTAATTTCTCATCTAAGTCACCTTCAATGTGAAATTCCTCCAATAATTTCAACCATTGATTGTCATCAGATACCCTAATTCCAACAATAACTACACGTTTTCTCCTGATTTTTTGCATTATTTTAAGTAGGATATCTTTCCATTCTGGTTCCACGTGTTCTTTTTCTCTTGCATCAAATATGACGAAAGCAGCATCAGAATTTGCCAGATTAAAATTATCATATAGGAAATTATTTATTATCAAACCATTTTTATAGGCATATAAACGTTCGGAAAGATCATCTTTAATTTTAGAGCATTCACCTAACTGATCACCTAACGGGTCAAGTTCAGAAATTACTTGAAATCCAGGACTCCATGTCATATTTTCGGTGATAAAAGAGATTTCTAATATAATAAGTATTTTCAAAGTTTTACGTATTTCATCTACCACTTGTACATTGATAATATCTTTTTCTTTTTGTTTAGTTCTCAGCATGTAATGATAAGCAATTAATTTAAAAGCATCTCCTACATTTTCTCCATTTTTTGCGCTTGTTTCTATATATGATATGCCCTCAGGGGATAAAGTATTAGCTAATTCAAGTCCTTCTTCACGAGTCACAACACGTTGTTCTTTCAAATCTAATTTATTACCCACTAATATCACAGGAATCGCTCTATCTTCAATGAAGTCAGTAAGTTCTTGATACCAAATTTTAATATTATCGAATGTAGATCGCTTTGTTAAGTCATAAACTATGAATGCGGCTTCTGCTCCACTATAATATATCTTTCTAAAGCGCTTAAAAAATACTTGTGCTCCCACATCCCATAATGTTAAATTTAAACTATTTCCTTGAAATTCAAATGAATGTGCTAATACATTTAAACCAATTGTGGCTCGATAATCCGTGACAAACTTTTTTTCGACATATTGTCTTATGAGAGAGGTTTTTCCAACTTCATGATCCCCAACAATAATGAATTTAAACGTATAACATCCTCTTTCCGAAGATTCTTCGATTTGGCAAATTTGATCCTTTAATTTTTTATGCCTTTTTAATTCTTCATCAAAATCAGGAATTGTAAGCTGAATTGAATCTCCATCTTCAGCGGTGAGAATTTGGGCTGTTTTCTCGGCAAGAAAATAGGCATAGGGAGAGATTTTATCAATAGATGCCATGCTTTTTAATATTAAACTTAATATCCTTTCGCGGTCTATTGAAATGAACAACAGTCGATATTCATTTGTATCAAAGCTTCCCGTTCCAAATTGCCTAAACGAGTATTCATCTCTAATTCGAGACAAAAGAGGATTGACTAGTGTGGTTAATACTGAAACGAGTTCAATATCTATCCCCTCTCTTTTATCTCCCGCTATTATCAAACCCTCAAAATCCGAAACAATGATTGCCTCTACATCAACAAATTTCTCTAAAAAACTAGAAAAGAGTTTAGAAAAGAGTTTGTGTCTATTTATCACGATATTACAGCTTCATTCTTGTCAATTTATTCTAGGCAATTCTATAATTATCATATTAGTAACAAACCTCATTATTAAATATGCAGATTAGAAGTTATAAATTTAAAATATTTAGCAAATATCAATTATCGAGAATTGCGGATAGCATAATTTGTAATTGATCATATATTTCTAAGCGATATTCCATTCCTATCTTGAAAAACAAGACTGAAACCATCTTTCTTTCCAAATATTTGTTAATTTCAAATTTTTCCATGATATTGGACCAATTAGTTTTTTCAGATACCCTTATTCCAATTAAAGCAACTTTATTTTTATCTAATTGAGCAATAATATTAAGTAATACTTCTTTCCATTTGGGATCTATCTCTTCTTTATCTCTTGCATCGAAAATGACAAATACACCATCAGCATCAGAAACCTTGAAGGTATCATAAATAAAATTCTTAACTATTAAACCATTAGAGTACTCATAAAAACGATTTTCTTTATCATCTTGAACCTTTTCACATTCACATAATTTATTAGTTTCATTCATAATCTGTAAACCAGGACTCCAGAATGGACTCTCGGTGATAAAAGAAATTATGAGCTTCTCTTGCTGTTTTAATATGAGATTAATCTGATTCATAAAATCAGTCTTTAATCTTTCTTCTTCCAAAGCTTTGCTCCTTATAATATGATGATAAGCGATCAAGCTAAAAGCATCTTCTATGTTATCACCAGTTAGGGCACTCGTCTCAATATAAGAAAGTCCTCCATCAAATGTTTCACTAGCTAATTCATTTACTAGTTTAATCGCAATTTGAAAATCAATTTCACGTTCCTCGGATAAATCAGATTTATTTCCAACAATAACCATGGGGATTTCTCTTGAACCAATGAGTTGTTTTAATTCATTGAACCATTTTTTAACATTAAGAAAAGATTCTTTATTTGTTAAGTCAAAAACTATGAAGCTGGCTTGAACTCCTTGATAATATGTTTTCCTAAAGCGTTTAAAAAATTCTTGTGCTCCTACATCCCAAAGTGAAAAAATAACTTCATTCCCGTAAAATTCCAGTTTGTGAGTAAGTATATTTAATCCAATAGTAGCACGATAGTCCGTGGTAAATCTATTCTCGACAAAACGACGTATAATGCTTGTTTTTCCAACCATGTGATCCCCAATAATAACAAATTTAAACCTATATTTCCCTCCGGAGTCTAATCTCATTTGATATATCTGTTCTTTAATTTTTGGAGAATCTAAAGATGTTTCTGATTCTACCTGGAAATTAGGAATGGTAATTTGAATCTTATCCTCCTCACTAGCAGATAAAATTTGCGCAACCTTTTCTGCAAGGAAATAGGCATAAGGAGAAATCGAATCAATTGAGCCGATATTATTTAGAACAATACTTAAAGTTATATTTTCATCGATAGAGATAAATAATAAACGGTATTGGTCAGTATCAAAGGAGCTGGCGTTCCTGAGTTTGAAAGCGAACTCGTCTCTAATGCGATCTAAAATTGGATTAATCAATGCCGTAAGAACAGAAATTAATTCAATATCTACTTCTTCTCTTTTCTCACCAGCAATGACAAATCCCTCTTTATCTGAAACAAGCACAGCTTCTAAATCAGCGTCAATTTCTAAAAAATTTTTAAATAATTCTGAAAATAATTTTTCTTTGGGAATTGCCATGTTTTATCGAATAAAATGAATTTATTAGAATGAATTTTTAAGATTAATGTAGGTTAAACAGTATTAATTTAATAATTTATTAAAAATTTTGCTGAGAAAAAATGGGTAATACTTGCATCATTTGCCACATGATGATAATTGAAGGTCTGAAAGAAACTTGCCCAAATGATCACCCCGTTCATGGAAGTTGTTTAATGGAATGGTTAATAAAATCAAACACTTGTCCCTTATGTAGTGAACCTTATGCTCCAGAAGTATTATTAAGATTCGAGGATTATGTAGAACAAAAAAACCAAGAAAAAATAAATGAACTTAAAAATCAAATTAAAGCTGAGCAAATGGGTGAAGTCAATAAAGTAACAGATAAAGTTATTTTTCTAAAAAGCATGGAAAAAATAGAACATTTAGTTGAAAATCAGGAATATAACCTAGCCTTAGAGAAATTAGACTCTTTGGGGGATTTTCCCTTAACAAGTTATAAAGGACAACAAATTTTCTTCTTAAAAGGTAAAATAAATTTCTTTAGAGAACGTTTTGACTTAGCCATTAATCAACTTTTTCGATTAGTAAAAGAAAAATTCGATTTTCCAGAGGGATTTCTTTATTTGGGGAAGTCGTATGAAGCACTTGGGTTAACTGATAAAGCTAAGTGGGCATATGAGAGAGCAAAATATTAGAGTTAAATAGCTTCTTACTTTATCTATATTATGAAACCTATTTGTTTGACCATTGCTGGTTCAGATCCCACATCTGGGGCAGGAATTCAAGCAGACATAAGAACATTTGATAGAATTGGGGTACATCCTTTTTCTGCCATAACAGCTCTTACTTATCAGACTGCAACTGAATTCACAGGATATACTAGTTTATCAAGTAGTTTAAATCAACAATTAGAAGTGTTATTTGAAACTTATCATATAAAAGTGATAAAGGTAGGAATGATTCCCGATAATAAGATACTTGAAATCATATATCATTACGTCAAGACTTATAAATTAGATGTTGTACTTGATCCTGTTTCAATATCAAGTGTTGGAAAACGCTTGTCTAGCGAAGGTTTGGAATTAGAAATGAAGCGAGATTTGTTTCCTTTAGTTAAAGTATTAACTCCAAACATATCTGAAGCGAGTTATTTTTCAAATATTGACATATTATCGTTTCAAGACATTAAATTTGCTAAAAAAGCAGGGAATTTATTGCTTGATATGATACTGACAAAAGATGATTTACTAAAAAAGGAAAAAGCCATCATAATCAAAAGTATTCCTAATTTTGATAATGGACTGATTGATCTCGCTTGTATATACAGCAAAATTGAATCAAATTATGAAAAATCTTTTCAAATTTTTAATAAAAGAAAACTGAATTTAGAAGGAAATGTACATGGGACAGGATGTGTCTTTTCTTCTGCGATTGCTGCTTACCTCGCAAAAAATTATCCCCTTCAAGCAGCTATCGAAATGGCAGAAACATTTTTTGATGAAAAATTTCAAAGATTTATTGAATTACCATCAGAGGGTAAGTTATTGGATTTAACCCTATCTAATGATAAAATTGATTTAATAAATCAAGTAAAGGAAATTTACAATTTTATATCAAATAAAAAAGAATTTTGTAAATTAATCCCTGAAGTCAGAATGAATATTTCAGGGGCTCTTCCGAATGCAAAGAATAAAGAAGAAATTGCAGGTATAGAAGGTAGAATTACAATTGTAAATGGTTTTCCTCATAAATGTGGAGAAATTAAATTTGGAGTTTCGGATCATACAGCTAGATTAATACTTTCTGCTAAAGAATTTGATAATACGATTAATTTTGTTATTAATTTAAAATTTGAACAAAAATGGATTCAATTAATTTCTTCTCGCACTGATTTAAAACTTCAAGAATTTATTCGAGAAGAGCAACCTGATGAAGTGAAAAAGAAAGAATTTTCTACAATGCAATGGTTGATAAAAAATAGTATTGAAAAGCATGGAGAAATTCCAGATATAATTTGGGATACAGGTTCAATTGGAAAGGAGCCTATTATTAGATTATTTGGAAGAGATTCTAAAGAGATGATAGAGAAATTGAGGAAAATAATTTCCGTGATCTAATTCATTTCTGTTTTAAAGTCCAACCTGATGCAATTTTATGCGCTAAAAGGAGTTGTTCCGGAAGTCTAGAACGTAGGGAAAATTTTTTTAAAAATTGTAATGCTAATTTTTTCTCTATTCCGAAAGTATAAAAATAAACCGGGTTTTTACCAATGGGAGTAATATAAGAATATAATGTTCCAGCGTTTTCGGCTATTGATTTTCTTTTTTCATATTCTGGTAAATTTTTAATGGCTTCAAGGAAATTACCTCTAGGTTGATTTTCAGTCACGGAGATAATAGGTACATTTAAAGTTGTACTTATTTTTTCAATATCTAATATATTAAATCCTCCTGTTGTAATTCCATGAGTAGCAATTAATTGAAATTGATCTATAATGGGTTTTAACTTTTTAATTACTATTTCAGTAGAATTTAAGCCATCCACATCAATCGTGGCATGATCAATTCGCTCTAAGTAAGTACCTCGACAAAATATAAAAAATAGCTCAGTAGTGAGATTCTCTCTCTTATGTGGCGCATCATCGATCCCAACAACAAAAATTCCATCTTTAATTAGCATTCTGCTTAAAAGAATATTATTTCTTTATTTATTTCGTTTTACCATTAAAACGAATAAAAATATTATACTTTATTAAATATACTTAGCCAAAGCTGTTTTAAATTATCTTCTTTGAAGCTTTTTTATCCAGGGCGTCCTTTAAAATTTTGATTGCACAAAATTCCCCACACATTGAGCACACATCATCATCCATATTTCCATTGCGATAGTGAATTTCTCTAGACAGTTCTGGATCTATGGATTGGTTTATCATTTCTTCCCAATTAAGATTTTTTCGCGCAGTATCCATTTTATAATCCCAATTAGATGCTCTATCCCCATATTTTGCGATATTTACAGCGTGTGCGGCGATTTTGGACGCAATTACTCCCTGTTTTACTTCATCTATGTTTGGGAGTCCTAAATGTTCCGAAGGAGTGACATAACAGAGATAATCAGCGCCTGCCAATCCTGCCATAACTCCACCTATCGCACTAACAATATGATCATATCCGGGGGCAATGTCAGTAACGAGAGGTCCTAATACATAAAAGGGAGCATGATCGCATAATGATTTCATAATTTTTATATTTCTCTCGATTTCATGTGCAGGAATATGACCAGGACCTTCAACCATAACTTGAACGTTTTTATCCCATGCACGCTTGACTAATTTAGAAATTTCAATTAACTCTTGGATTTGAGCATGATCTGTTGAGTCAAAAATGCTCCCAGGTCTCATGCCATCTCCTAATGACAGTGTGAAATCATACTCCTTAGCTAATTCTAGTAGATAATCATATTGACTATTGAAGGGATTTTCTAATTCGTTTTCTAGTATCCATGCAGCAAGAAAGGTACCTCCTCTTGAAACAACTCCCATCATTCTGGGATGTTCTTGTAAATACTCAACAATTTGTTTAGTAACCCCTACATGTATTGTAAAAAAATCGACTCCTTCCTTAGCTTGCTCTTCTACTACATTAAACAGATCGTCTTCATCAAAATTTATGATTGCACCCTTTTTCTCAAGAGCTCTTAATGCGGACTGATAAATGGGAACTGTTCCAATTGGAACTTTAACTTCGGTTAATATGTTTTTGCGAATATTTCTTACATCTTCTTCTGTTACACCCGTGCTAAGATCCATGACAGTATCAGCTCCGTATTTTACTGCTATTTTAGCTTTATCAAGTTCCTCTTTAATGTTGCAAACTCGCTTGCTTGAACCTATGTTCGCATTAATCTTTACAAGCAAGCCTTCTCCAATACCAATTGGATTTGTAGCCCGTCTATTAGATTTGGGTATGATAATGCGACCACTAGCAATTCCTTTCCTTATAAATTCTACATCTAACAACTCATTTTTTGCTACTATTTCCATTTCTTTGGTAATTTTGCCGTTTTTAGCAGACTCCATTAAAGTAGACATGATTTGATATCTTCCTAATTTTAACTAGTATGTTCTATTTTAAAATAATAGTCTAAAAATTATATTCTTTTGTCTTATTAAATAAATGAGTTTAATCTTCATAAGTATAATTTTAAAAAAAGGTGACTTACTAATTTTAGTAGCTAAAAAATAATTAAATCATGAATGAGAGAATAAAGAAATTACGAACTCAAAGTCGCACAGCGATTCCAACAATTTCTTTGGAACGTGCTTTATTGATCACGGAATTTTATAAAAATGAAGAGGTTCAAAAACTTTCAGCCCCAGTTGCACGTGCAAAAGCATTCGAGTATATCCTTAGAAATAAAGAGATTATTATTAATGACGGAGAACTTATAGTAGGAGAACGAGGTCCTAAACCAAAAGTAACTCCAACTTATCCAGAGGTGTGCTGTCATAGTCTACAAGATTTAGAGATATTGAACTCTAGAGCGAACATATCATTTAAGGTATCTGAAGAAACTAAACGTCAAGCGGAAGAAACCATTATCCCATTCTGGGAAGGTAGATCGATTCGAGATAAAATTTTCTCTCATGTTGATATGGAGTGGATTAATGCTTATGAAGCAGGGATTTTTACCGAATTCATGGAACAGAGAGCACCAGGTCATACAGTGGCGGGAAAAAAAATTTGGATAATGGGATTTTTGGACTTTAAAAGAGAGATCCAAAAGAGTATGGAAAATTTAGACTTTTCAAATGATCAACAAGCGAATGCAAAACTGGAGCAACTAAAGGCAATGAATATTGCTGCAGATGCGATCATGATGCATGCTAAAAGATATTCTAATTTAGCTTCAAAAATGGCTGAAAAGGAGTTTGATCCAAACAGAAGAAAAGAATTAGAAATCATATCCCATATCTGCTCATACGTTCCTTTCAACACCCCAAGAACCTTCTGGGAAGCCTTGCAGCATTATTGGTTCATCCATTTAGGTGTTATCACAGAATATAATACGTGGGACTCATTTAACCCTGGAAGACTTGATCAACATCTTTATCCTTTCTATTCCAATGATATTTTAAATAAGAGAATCAATAAAGAACAAGCGATAGAATTACTTGAAGCATTCTGGATTAAATTTAACAATCAACCTGCACCCCCAAAAGTGGGAGTTACCGCTGAAGAGAGCAGCACGTATACCGATTTTTGTAATATTAATATTGGCGGATTAAAAGATGATGGAACTGATGGAGTTAATGAACTTTCTTATATTTTATTGGATGTCATTGAAGAAATGCGAATCTTGCAGCCAAGTAGCAATGTACAGATCAGCAAAAAAACGCCAGACAAATTTCTTGAGCGAGCACTTGAAATTATAAAAACTGGTTTTGGTCAACCTTCAATCTTTAATGCAGATGCGATTATTCAAGAGTTAATTAGACAAGGAAAATCTATTGTTGATGCTCGAAATGGTGGTGCAAGTGGATGTGTTGAAACTGGAGCTTTTGGGAAAGAAGCATATATTTTAACGGGATATTTTAACTTGGTGAAAATACTTGAAATAACTTTAAACAATGGTATAGATCCCACATCAAAGAAACAAATCGGGTTAAAAACAGGAGAGCCTATATCATTTTCTACATTTAATGACTTTTTTAGAGCATATTCTGATCAAGTCAAGCATTTTGTTAATATTAAAATTAAGGGTAATCGAACTATCGAAAATATTTGGTCTCAAAATCCAGCACCTTTTCTCTCCATAATTATTGAAGACTGCATTAAGAATGGGAAGGATTACAATGATGGTGGAGCAAAATACAACACCTCTTACATACAAATTGTTGGAATGGGTTCAATTACAGACTGTCTAACTTCTTTAAAATACAACGTTTTTGATAGAAAACTAATTTCAATGAAAGAAATGATTAATGCATTAGAAAATGATTTTAGAAGTCATGAAGACATTCGACAGAGATTCATCTCACGTACACCGAAATATGGGAATGAT
>JAGXNU010000036.1:0-295 GCA_019894815.1 Promethearchaeota archaeon | reverse complement strand
TCCTACAACTGTTCATATTTATTTTGGGAAAGTAACTGGAGCAACTCCAGATGGTCGTAAAGCATTCACTCCCCTTTCAGAAGGCATTTCACCAGTTCAAGGAAGGGATATAAAAGGACCTACAGCGGTATTAAACTCCGCAGCAAAAATAGACCAATTAAGAACGGGAGGCACGTTGTTGAATCAAAAGTTCACACCGCAATTACTTTCAACAAAATTAGGTATCGAAAACCTTAGTAAACTTATAAGGGCATATTTTGAGCTAAACGGACATCACCTTCAGTTTAATGTGGTG
>JAGXNU010000035.1 GCA_019894815.1 Promethearchaeota archaeon | reverse complement strand
AGTTGGAAATGATTTGGATTCGATTGCATCTGGCCCATCCGTTCCTGACTTATCTACGTTTGAAGACGCAAAAAACATTCTTGAAAAATATAAGATTTGGAATAAAATTCCCTCTTCTGTCGGTAAAGTAATTGAGGAAGGCTTAAAAAATCCAAAATTAGAAACTCCTAAAGAAAAAGATCCTTCTTTTTCACGAGTAAAAAACTATTTGATTGGTAGTGTTGAATCTGTCATTCAAGAAATTATACCCTTATTAAAAAGGCAAGATTTCCTTGTTGATTACTTCTCCAATAATATATCGGGTGAGGCAAGAGAATTTGGAGTTCAATTATCCCATATCATTCCAGAAAAATTGAAACTCTCTAACGAGGGAGGGATTGATAAAATAGCTTTAATTGCTACAGGAGAACTTACAGTTACAATTAAAGGAGATGGAGTTGGTGGTAGAAATCAAGAAATGTTGCTAAGTTATTTAAATAATGTTAAAAACTCAATATTTGAATACAACCATGTAATTATAGGTGTCAATCTTGACGGCATTGAAGGTAATAGTAATGCGATGGGTTGCCTAATTGATAATAACACGATATCTCAAATTTCATCTCAAAATATAGATCTTACACAATTACTAGATGATAACAATTCAAACGCGTTCTTTAAAGACATTGGAACTGAAATAATATCCGGTCCTACGGGGTGTAATGTAAATGATTTAATTTTAATCCTAATTATTAAAAAAAAGAAAGATAATGGATAAAAAAATAAAAATTAAAGGAATAGGAAACGAATTGATTAAAACTTGTCCCGTTTGTGGATACAGTTTCAGAGTTTTAGATCCTACATCTAAAAAAGTAAAAAAAATATGTCCTATGTGTGGATCTAAATTAATTGAGCCTCATTTTCCTCCAGATGGAAAAAACAACTTCGAAAAAAGATTTTTCTGATCTAAGTCTGACAAATTTTGATATTCTATATAAAAAAAATGAAAAATCTTTTTTAATCATAATAAGTGTATTTGTTACTACATCGAAATTATTTATCAATCGATAAATAATATCTAACAAAAATTAAAAAAAATTGATGAACAATGGCACGTAAAAAAGATAAGAAACATCGAGAAGAAGCACCAACACAGAAATCTGGTTGGGATGCCTCTGAAGCAGATGAATCAAAGGTCGCTGAAGGATTAAAACGCTCAGATAAGGATGATGGAAAGGTCACTTTAGTTGACAGAGATCTTACTACTCCTGTGATTGAAACTTATGATGCAGATACAGGCGCTTTAGAAGGATCTATTTTATTAAAAGATGGAAATCGCGAGGGTTTATTAGGTTTAGTAAAAATTGTTGAAAATGTAAGCGTTGAATTAGATCATGAATCTAATATTGAATCCATGAACTTTCAAGGAAATCTGAACATAGAAAATCCTAGTAAAGAAGATAGAATTTGGGATATTGACATCACACTTAAAAATATTGAAAAAACCGATTTAGCCTCAGAAGATATTAAAATCCGAGAATTGGGTACGGACGATGATACAAATATAGAAACTCACGAATTTCAAATTAAGGATGAAGTTCCTAATCTACTTTTAGTAAAAGAATATGTTAATACTCTCCCAAATGCAGATGATGTTTTAACTGTGAGGGATATTGAAGCAGATTTGGAAAAATTAAAAAATAAAACGAGTAAAGCTGGTTCTAAAGTAAAAACTGTAGTTACTGAAGTTGAAGAGGAAAAAGAAGAAGAAGAAACAGATGAAGACGAGATTTATCCCGATGGAGGAATGAATGCAGCAGAATATTCCTTAGAATCATTTGGAATTTCCATTGATAAAGAAAACGTAGTATGGTTTGCAGTTGGGTTACGTTCAATGTTTGAAAAAGCGATATCTAACGTTAAATTAGTTAAAACAATCCCACCCGATTTCACAGGAACAATGATCAGAAATACTTCTGTAGGAAGCGCAGATGTGAAAGGTAATAAGGTGGTTTGGACAATCGATAAGTTAGAACCAGATCGTACAGCCGTTTTGAAATTTACAAGTAATATCACCGTATCTGATATAGCAGCCCGACAAACAGGTCCAATTGAGATTACATATCAAGGATCCTCGTCTTTTGCCGGGGGTTTAGATATTGATAAATATGATGCATATACACGCAATCGATTCTATGTCGACACTGTAGAACTTGATGCAGAACCAGGAGTATGGGATTGCAAATTAGTGTTTGAAAATGCATCTGAATTTATTATTCAATTATTCAATGCTGATGTTTTTTCCCCTGATAATGAAGGAACCAAATTTGTAGATATTGATCCAAACGACGTCTCTCTCCTACCTGCAGGAGCACAATGGCACTCTAAAAAATGGAAATATGAATCTGAAGAATATCCTGCTTTTAGAAAGAAGCTTGAGTTTAGAGTCATGCCTGATTTTCAAACTCTTGTTAACGGTTCAGTTACAATCTCAGATGTTATCTTAGAAATTGCTAGTATGACAGGAGATATGTCTTACGATATTGATCAAGTACCGACCTACAAGGAGAAAGATATTTTTGCCACACTTAAAATTGTAAACAATGGCTCAGCTCCATTAAATGAAGTGAAGGTCACCCAACAGTATTTCACTAATGAATTTCAACCTCCTAAAGCTGATGAAATTAAGTTATTATGGAATGGGAGTGAAATTGAATTAGGTTCTGATGCTGTTTCTTTTGATGGTAGCGTGTTTAAAATCTCATTAAAAGACTTGAGAAATTCAGAATCAGGAATGTTCAAACCAGAATCCAGTTTACGATTTGAATATCCAATCCATTGTGTGAATCCTGTCCAAGATGCTAAGTTTGAGTCAGAATTAATCTATAATGCCAACACTTATCCAATGTCTTCTGAATTAGAATTCATGCCTGAAGTACCTGTTGTAGAAGCACTTCATTTGAGAAGAAGATTTAGAATTGGAAAAGAAGTTGTACCTGTAGGTAAATTAGGAAGTTATAAGATTATCTTACTAGTAGAAAACATTGGTACAGCAGCTCTTCAGAACTTAGTCTTAATGGACAAGGTTCCTGACAGCTTCGAATATGGTAGTTATTCTGAAAAACCAGAGATTACTGATGAAGTTGGAAGTGACACTCTCAAGTGGACGATCAAGAAGCTGGATGCCGGAGATCGCATGGAAATCACATATGAAATAAACGGTACTGGTGAATACAGTCCCAGCGATGCTCAATTAGGATTATAATATTATTATTAAATTTTTTTTTATTTTTTTTTATTTGTCTATTATCACAAGGATTAAATATTCTTTAAATAACTTCTTTATAGATTAGTGGATTAATTGTAATAGTAATTAAATTGTAAGAAAAACTCTATAAATTCAATAACTAATTTTTATAATTATGTCAAAGTTAAAAAAGCGCTTCAATTTAAAGTGGATGTTTGAAGCTCCGGAAGCTGTTCTCACGTGTTCCATTTTAAAATGCGACGAAAAGCAGTTCTATGTTTTCGGTGGACATGATAAAACGCTTTACTTGATGGATGATGAAATGCAAATTTTAGATAGCGTTCCATTTGATGGGTGGTGCCGTTGTAGTTATACTATCGATATCACCTCTGATGGATGTGATGAAATATTAGTGGGAGCGGGTGATGGCAATTTTCTCGTTTTGAAATTCGTCAAAGGGTTAAACAAACTAGCAACCATAATGAATTATCGCTCTTCTGGGAAAGTTTTGTGTGTAACCGCGGGAGATTTAACGAATGATGGAAATATCGAACTAATTCATTGTGGTGAAGATAAAACAGTTAAAATCTTTGATAACATTGATGCTACATCTCCTAAATTTGTATTATATTATGCTTCTTGGGTCACTTCTTGTGCTTTAGGATGCTTAAAATTATCTAATAATAAAGATCCTCTCCAAGGATTAATTATTGGAACAAAGAATGGAATGTTACAAATGATACACATTAAAGATGGAACACCTGATATAATATGGCAACGAGAATTAGAATCTCAAATTAATGCTATTGACATTGGAGATGTAGTGAATAATGGCTATAATGATATTATTGTTGGCACGGATGATTCAAAAATAATCATTTATAATGCTGATGGAGAAGAACTTAATTCTATTGAAATTGAAGGCAGTCGACCGATTTCAATCCGAGTGGCTGATGTAGATGGAGATAATGCTAAAGAAATCATTGTTGGATGTGCAGATGGATCATTACTAATATATCATAATCAACAATTAGACTCAACAAATTTTGAGTTGAAATGGAAAACTACTACATCAAATTCAATAAAAATTGTCTCTTCGATTTTGGATGTTGAACAAGGTCTAATTAACATAATTTTTGGAGGGTATGATAGAAGCTTGAGGTGTGTTTCTGATTTTGAATGGGGAGAAAAGCCAAAATTAGATGTACCAGATAAAATGGGTACTATTAAAAGTGAAAAACCTAAAGTTGTTGAAGAGGAATTAGAACTACAGTTGGAAATAAAGACAGTTCCAACAAATCTTCGAGATTATATTTTTAAAATTTTAAATGAAACAAGAGTTATTGATGGAGTTACCAAAGAATTACAGAAGATAGGTTATTTGAAAGAAAATATTAAAAATGAGTTTGAATTAATGAGAAGTCAGAAACCCGGTACTTATGCGAAAGTGAGCTATTCTTTATGGAGTCTTTCTGAAGAGGATATCGGTCCTGGAGGAGTTATACAAGAACCAAAAGCTGCTGCTAAAATTGAAACTGAAATAGTTGCTTCCAAAGGAGCAAGTCTAATTCGAGCATTGCAAAAAGAAAAAACTCCAGATAAATCTGAAGAACAATTAAAAATTGACGAAAATCTCAGGTATATTATCACACATAATCTCGAAAAAAATAAAGTGATTCCCACCAGAACAAAATTGATAAATGAAATAACCATTTTGGGATATAGTGAATCAGATGTTGAAGAACAAGTGGATTTGTTAAAAGAACATGGCGTTATACAATATTCAAAATCGAATCCTAAGGGTTGGCGTTTGGCCCCTTAATAAATTCAATTAATTATTAACTAGTCAAAAAAAGCTGGAATTACATAATTTTATCTAAGAGGTTCTTTTTAATGTGATGGCTTTTTCAGGACATTTGGATACACATAACCCACAACCAAAGCAATAATCTGGGAAAAAAGTTAATTTTTCTTTACTAAGTTTTCTCGCACCAAAATAACAGTATTCTTCGCAAAATCCACAGTTATTACATTTAACTAAATCCGTATAAGAGATAAAATCTGATTTAATCATCTGAGGAGAACCGGTTTTTAAGAATTTATTCAAAATTACACAGCAGCATGGACAACAATTACATACTACATAATAGAATAACGGATTAGGAAAATATATAATCTGGTGGACTAAACCACGTTTGTCACTTTCTTCCAAAAGCTGTTTTATATCTCTCTTTGAAACTTTTACTAAATTTTCTGATTTATAGGGAATTTCACGCAGTGATTTTCCAAACCCAATATGAATGCAGGTTTTAATAGGATGATCACAATTTGGTGTGTCTGAATTTTTTCTTTGCGTTTCTCTACAGTAACAATTAGAGATTCCCGTGACCTTTGATCTGCTTAACAATGCTAGAATTTCTTGGGAAGGAAGATACCTGGTCTCAATGTCTAAGTTTACATTCAATGGAACAACCTTACCTCCCCACCTACTCTTAAAGATGTATCGATTCATAATTTTAAATGTATTGATGTTAAATTTAATATCAAGAAACCTAAACGCTTCGAGCATTAAATATTCAAAAACTCCGAATGCAAACGACAGAATCTTACCTAAAGTGGGCATTCTGTCTAAAAGAATATCGAATTTTGCGTGAAAAAGTCTGTAAGGAAAAGATGCCATAAAATTGAATCGAATCTACTTTTAAATTAAGGGGAAGAATAATGTAATCAATTTAATTATTATTAATGATTTATACTAATCATATTTTATGTGTTAAAATCAATAGAGTAGAGTAGTTGAATATTATGAGTAATACGAATAAAGAAGTTTTAGAGAAAGCATTTGCGTTGGGGAAAAAATACGAACAAGAATGCACTGGATGCGCTCAAACAGCGATTGCGGCGATATTTGAGGCGTTAGGAATATGGAATGATGACGTATTTAAAGCAGGGAGCGGTCTAGCAGATGGATTAGGTTTAACGGGTGATGGTTCTTGTGGGGCGTTAGTGGGATCTTCAATGGTCATAGGATATCTTTTTGGAAGAAGTCGTGAAGATTTTAAAGACATGTATAAGCCTATGAAGTCTTATGCGCTTGTAAAAAAGTTGCACGATAAATATGTCAAACAATATGGATCCTGCCGTTGTTACGATGTTCAAGAAAAATCGCTGGGTAGAACATTTAATTTATGGGATGCCGACGAAATGAAAGAAGCATTCAAGTCAGGAATGATGGATCATTGTTCAACTCTCGTTGGAAATGTTGCCAAGATAGCTACAAAAATAATCTTAAGAAATGGATATAAACCTCCAGAGATGGTGTAAACTAAATGGAAAATGATATTAATAACAAATTTGATGAAAAAATTGAAAATTTAAAGAAAGTCCTTCCCAAAATGAGAAAAGGGGTCAATTGCTGTGAATTAACCTTGACCAACATTTTAGATGTTTTAGGGGTAGATTCTTACATGTTTCATAACCTTGCGATGCCATTAGCAGGTGGTTTTGGTGGTTATAAAGCAAAAAATGGATGGCAAGGGGCTTGTGGGGCTGTTACAGGAGCTTGTGCTGCAATTGGAGTAATAATGGGCGGGGATAAAAAAATGGATGACGAGCAAATGGCCATAGCATATTTAAAGGCATCAAAATATTGCACTGATTTTGAAGAGGAATTCGGTTCGGTCGTGTGTTCGAAATTGTGTGGATACGATTTCAGTACTCCTGCAGGATTTACGGAATATAGCAAAAGTGGGACCTGGGAAAGTAAGTGTAATATATTTGTGATTTGGGCTGTAGATCACGTTAGAAAACTCACAAGAAAGGATTTAAAAAGAAAGTGGTAATTCAGTAGAATCAAAATCAAGAGTCCAGAAATAATATCTAAATTATTTTTGGAAATTAAAAATTTTTAAAGAATAAATATCTTAATACTATTATTCCGAAATAAATTAATTATAATATAAGTGTTTAATTTTATGCCAGATGATACTGAATCCAGATTTTGTCCTTACTGTGGAGTTGAATTAAAAAAGCCGTACTGGAAACACGTTCAAAAGGAACACTCTGAGCGGTATGCTCAAAAAGAGACTTGGGTGCAGCTTTACAAGGATTATAAGGGTGCTGGAATGGACGAAACCATTTCTATTACAGTAATCTCTGAATTATTCAACGCTACTCCGGATGAGATCAAATCTTTTTTAAAGAATGCAAAAGCCTTATAGTTTAAACTATATTAAATTATTTTCAATTGCTAATTTTTGACCAAATTTTCATTCTTTTCCAAGAAATTATGTTTACCTGCAGGAGTTATTAAAGCGCTGGAATTAATACGGGACCATAGAAAACCGTTGAAAACTTCAAAAAGACAGGCGATCGCAGTAATAATTAACTGCGGTTTTCCAGAGACGCAACATAATGTTGTCGCAGCAGCGATTTGTAAGATATTCGCAAGAGATGTTGGATTTGAATGGAAAGGGGCTTTAACACTTGGTATGGGCAGTGCTTTTGGTCGTAAAACCTTGGAAGAACGCGGTGGGATGGTGAGAAATGTTATAAAAGGATTTGATATTGCCGCTGCCGCTTTAACTAAAGGAGAAATGATTCCAGAAGAAGCTATAGAACTGGTAGGAAAAAAATTCATGCCTTATAGCCTTTATACCAAAATGGTTAATTTATTTTGGAATTTACGAGCAAAAAAATTTGACGCGCGAAAAAAAATTAAAGATCGTCCTTATCTATAGCTTATAATGCACAAAAATAAGAGATTTAAAATAAAAACTAATTATTAAGATTTCTAAAACTCATCTTCATCTTCTTCAATTAAACCAGCCGATTTCAACATGTCTTCAACTGAATCTCTTGCTTTCATGACTTGTTCATTGTCAGTGAGTTTTAAGTTATCTAATATTGAATCCGAGAATTCCATAAATTTTTTAATGGATGTAGATGAGAAATCTTTGAGTTTTTCCCCTGTTTCTTCTATGAATTCACGACCCGAATCTCCAAACGCATTTCCTACGAAATCAAGAAATTTATCATTTAGCGAATCGAGAAAATTATCCTTTTTTTCTTCTTCCATTTTTAATTACCAATTTGTTTAGTGATAAAATTAATTTATAAGTTTTTAAGTTTTTCCCACTCTTAAGCTTATTTCTCATATGATTTTCTTGCGCTTCCATCTCTTCAAATCATCAAGGGAGTAACCTAATAAATCACAATATATTTCCTCATTGTTTTCTCCAAATTCAGGACCGATTTTTTCAATTCTCCCTTTACAAGAGGAAAATTTGATAAGAGGAGTTCATTGCTAAAAAATGTTTACGTGCTCATTTTTCTTATTAAGTTCATTTTTAAAATGATCCTATATTTTAAAATATGAGTCGATATACTTGAGTGAAAAACATTTCCTACACGGATTTTTGAATCCAAAAAGTGTCGCATTTTATGGGGCCAATAATAAAGGTGGCTCTCTGGCTGCTATTCAAATCATGAACTTAATTAAATCAGAGTATGATGGAAATGTTTATCCCATACATCTAAAAATGGAATCTGTAATGGGTTTTAAAGCTTATAAAACCATCTTAGATGTCCCTGAAATTCCCGATCTCGTTGTAGTTGTCTTGTCTTCAAAAATAGTCCCCCAAATATTTAAAGAAATAGGTGAAAAAGGAACAAAAAAAATCATTCTAATCTCTGGGGGATTTCGTGAATTAGTTGGAGATGGAGAAAATAATCTTACAGAACAAATTAATTCAATTGCAAACCAATATGGAATGAGATTTATTGGTCCAAATTGTTTGGGTGTATTTAACAATTGGTATCAGCCTGAGAATGGAGATAGTGCTTTCAATATAGCAATATGGGAACAAATTAGGAAAGATAAATTCTCAATTGCATCTCAATCCGGAACTTTAAGTTCACACATTTGGTTTAGTCCAGATGATATTGATTTGGGTTTAAGCAAGAGCCTCTCTGTAGGAAATGAAGCAAATATTGATATTGTTGATTGTTTAGAATATTATAAAGAAGACGATAATACTGAGGTTATTGGATTATATATCGAAGAACTTAAGCGGGGCAAAAAATTCTTAGAACTCGCTAAAAAAATTACTCCTAGCAAACCAATTATAGCTATATATGTTGGTGGTTCAGAAGCAGGTAATAGGGCTCTAAAAAGCCATACTGGTTCTCTCGGAGGGAATTCAAGAATTTATGATGCTGTTTTTAAAGAAACGGGAATAATCAGAACTAATTATGTTCAAGAATTTTTAGATATTGCATTAGTATTATTAAGAGCTCCGCTACCCAAAGGCAAAAGAATCGGAATCATTACAAATTCCGGCGGTCCCGGGGCCATGGTCGCAAATAATGCTGAAATACATGGATTAAGTATACCCGAATTTTCTGAAGACTTGCAAAACCAATTAAAAAAGATGCTACCATCAACCGCGAGTTATAAAAACCCCGTAGATTGTACTTTTGATATGAATCTTCCATATTTTTATATTACTTTGCCTGAATTGTTAATGAAATCCGGAGAAGTGGATGCCATAATTCAGTATGGTGTTGTTGGATTCCAAGATGTCATGGATGATTATCTTAAAAATGCTGAAATTGCACGACATGCTGAATTTCCTCACTTGTCTGACGAAAAACAAGATGATTTAGCTGAAAAATTGTTACAGCCAACATTAAAAAATTCAGAAAAATATTCCGTTCCTATATTGTACGTGAGTCCAATGAGATATGATAGTCCATGGTCTAAGAGGATACGCAATAACGGAGCTATACTTTTTAAATTCTGGGATCGCCCCGTTAATGCCTTGGCTAAAGTATGTGAATACATGGATTTTAAATTAAAAAGACGTTAATCTTCGTTATTTTTTCCTTCTGTTCTGTTTTTCATCATCCACTTAACAGCAAAATCAACCATATCCCTTTGAGATAATAATCGAGCTTCAGCTTGTCCTACTTTTTGAGGGTGATAATTAATCGATTCTTCATAATCACGTCCAATATCATCAAAATCATCACTAATATTATCCAATTCTTTCCATATTACCCATTTTCTCTTTTTATTTACATAAATTGCTGATCCGATTTCGACAAATTTTTTTCCAGGATATTCACATAAATATTCTGCAAGATGTAATGAACTGTTATTTAAGTGTGGAACCCCTAATAATAAAATTTGACCGTTTAAATCATATATTTTCCCTAATGGTGAGCTTTTACCGAGATCATGCTCCAATGGATGATTCATGACGATTTTTTTTGCGAGTTTTCCCCATGCAGCAAAAGAGGTTGTTGGATGATTACTTCGAATCACATTTGGGTATTTTCTAAATGTTTCTGAAATGGTTCCCATACCTCTTGTAGGAATTTTATCAGGATGAAATGCGGGAATATTATCTCGAATAGTTGACCACCATTCCTCTGGAACTGGAGGGTGTTGCCATTCTGATGGTTCAGAATTCCCTGATGAGAAAGTAGGCATTATAAGAGTGCCTTTTGGAGTAATAACATCCATTAATGAGTCAATTACAGCAACTTGACCTCCAACTGTCCATCCAATTCTGCTTAATGAGCTGTGCACGATGATTATACTCCCTTCTTTTAACCCCAGAGAGATAAAATCTTTTTTAAGTGAATCCACGGTATTTGGCTTTATTGTACTCTTGACCGAATCAAATTCCTTTTCTATATAACTCAATTTCAATTACCTTTGTAATCCATGTATTATATGAAATAATCCTTAAACAAATATTAAGTTTCAATAAATATTCAACATTAGTAACTAATTAACATCTAAATTAAATATCTAAAGAAAATGAACAATTATAAATTCTGGATAACCAAACTCGAAGATAAGATCTTTTGGCTTTACTTAAATAATCCTAATAAGAAAAATGCTTTTGATCTTGATGTTGTTAGGGAACTAGATCAAATTTTAGACGAAGATATTGGAAAAAACCTAAACACTATTCGTGTTTTAGTAGTTACAACTGTGCTGGAAGATATTTTTACTGTTGGGCTTGATATTAAATGGTTAGTCACTCTAGATGAGACTAAAGCCAAAGATATGACCAGAAATTTACAGAATATTTTCAGTAAATTTGAAAACCTTTCGATCCCCGTGATAGCTTCAATAAGGGGCTTGAATCTTACTGCTGGATTTGAATTAATGTTATGTGCAGATCTCATAATTGCTGCTGACAACGCAAAATTCGGGCAGGTTGAAACCAAATGGGGGATGACTCCCGCTGCGGGAGCAACTCAAAGATTAGTACGTTTGGTTGGTCCTTTAAAAGCCAGAGAAATCATATATACTTCAAAGGTCATTAATGCTCAAGAGGCTTTAAAAATTGGTTTGGTCAATGAAGTAGTACCTTTAGCAGAACTTGACGATAAAGTTAAAGAAATAGCCGGACTGATAATCCAAAATTCTGGTAAAGCCATAGCACTCTGTAAGCACTTAATTCAATTGGGAACATACAATAACTCACGAGGATTTCAAATGGAAGGTGAAGCTTTTCAAGAATGTTTTGACTCAGGAGAACCAAAAAAAAGATTAAAATCTTTCTTAAGTAGAAAATTATAGAGGTAACAGGGAGGATTATAAAATCATTTTTGATATTGACAACGCGCAATGATTTCCACACATGCTACACATCGCATCATTTGTTAAATGTCTCTTTTTAGGCTCGTCGGGATCTATAGAGTATTCAAATTGTTTTTTCCAGTTTTTTAAAAAGCGGTTCTTTGATAACTCTAAATCATTATTAAAGAGATGGTTCAACCCAAATTTCATGGAATCACCTACATGAGCAGCAATTTTACATGCTATTAATCCTTCTTTAATATCATCAAGAGTAGGTAGACTAAGATGCTCCGCTGGTGTGATTGCACAAATATAATCGGCGCCAAAACCAGAAGCAAATGCCCCTCCCACCGTAGCGGCAATGTGATCATAACCAGTAGCTGTGTCTATTGGGAGTGGACCTGAAACAAATAACGGTCGGTTTTTGGTTAACTTTTTATGTAGTTTTACCCATCTTATTATATCATTAGCGTTTATGTGACCTCCCAAACTTTCTAAAATTACTTGGATACCAACTTTATTTGCCTTTTTTGCTAATTTATTATTTGTTTTTATTTCCGAGAGTTGGAAATCATCAACTCTATCGTGAATACATCCACTTCTCATTGCATTACCTAAATTTATTACAATATCGTGTTCTTTAACCATTTCAAGAAGGTAATCAAAATTTTTCTCAAAAGGATTTTCAATCTCATTAGATTTCATTACAGACGCTGTTAGACTCCCTCCTTTAGAAACTATTCCCATGATTCTTTTTCCTTTCATTCTATTCAGAGTTTCGAGATTAAAAGCAGCATGTATTACGATTGAACTAATTCCATCTTTTATTTGTTTTTCAATTACTTTGAAAATTAAATTTTCTGGAATATTTGAAATAGAATCTGCTTCAATGCTGGCTTGATAAATTGGAACCGTGGTTATGGG
>JAGXNU010000034.1:13331-13723 GCA_019894815.1 Promethearchaeota archaeon | reverse complement strand
AAATCAGGTTCCCCTTTTAGTTGTTCATGACCAAACTCATTTTGTAAATGCTTTATTCTATTTACCGCACTTGTCATTCCGTTTACGATCTCTGCTTTATTTAAGAGGTTCTCAACTTTATGAGAATATCTACAGCGCAAACATTTTTTTGTTTTTTGTGTGGTTTTTACATAACTAAATTGGTGACATTTATAGCACGCAAATACCAGGTATGGGGTCTCATCTCGCTTCCATTCTACTTCTTCCATTCATCTCTCCTCATTTTTTGAGGGGGGTGTACATGTTTTTAATAATAAATACTAATTCTTCGGGAACATCAATTGATATTGTTCGAAACCAGTTTTGATCCCCCCATTCGGCAATCCTCTGCTTGAGCAGTCGCTTTTCTCCCT
>JAGXNU010000034.1:0-13321 GCA_019894815.1 Promethearchaeota archaeon | reverse complement strand
CCCTCAAATTGTTCCACGAAATCCTCAAAATCAAATACGAATAAGACGAGTTTTCTTGCTTGTCGAAGTCGTATCAAGTCCTTCTCTGACATGGACACGCTTTCTTTGGTGAATGTACGTGGATTGATGATAATCAAAGCAATTTGATGGAGGAGATCAATTCTCCTCCCATTTTCCTGCAAACCAAGGATGATACCTTCTTTCTGTAATTTTTTACGCAGTCCAAACTTCCCTGGTACATCCTTGCTAATTATTATTTCTGGATCTGGAGTTCTTAAAGATGTGCTTGATATAGGATTCTCAGTCTTGGAAGGAGAAAAATAGGATAGCAAGGTTTCTTGATTTGGAGATCGAGGTTTTGATAGGGGCAAATCCATGATCTTACTAGGCGCTTTTACTATTTTTTGTTCGATTTTTACTTCTTCCTCGTCATCTATATCTTCATCATCATCAATAGCTAGATCTTTATTCTTCGTTACTTCAGGAGAAATCTTGAGATTATCGTTCATTTTTTGAATTTTATTGAGTACGATACGCAAATAAACCTCATCGTTGGTATTCTTGGTATATAATAATATGACCTTGCCTTCCCGTTGGCGTGCAGTTCGCCCCTTTCTTTGGATATACCTAATTTCTGATGCCACGATATCATAAAATACCACGATGTCGCATTCTGCGATATCCAGTCCTTCCTCTGCTACATTAGTGGCAATGAGAACATTATAAACGCCTTCCTTGAATGCCTTAAGAATCTCTTGTTGCTTTTTTTGGCTCATTCCCTTATCTTTTTTTGACTTGGTTGCCTGCCCCACGAATCGAGATGGTTTGATTAAGGAGTTCTTTTCCAAACGTGATGTGATATGCTGAATGGAATCCCTCAATTTCACGAATACTAAAATTCTAGAATCTGGATTTTTATTTAATTGATCGATAAGTAAATGGAGTAAAACAGCATATTTAGGATGAATTAATGCTTTAGGATATTCGGATTCATGTTTTTTTAGTTCAAAAAAAATTCGCCGAATTCGTTTATCTCCCGCAAGGTTCTTGTTTGCCTTTGAACTGGTTTGTTTTCGGGCCTCTTTCATCAATTTTTCCAAGTACGTGAGTAAAGTATCGAGTCCTTGTTGTTCGATGAGTTCTAGCATGTGATAAAGGATGAGCCCTTGAGCATTGACTGAAATTGCTCCATAGACACTTTTATCACCCGAAGATGTATGCTTGACTAATTCTGTATTCAACCTTAGCAGGTCTTTTCGAGTAACCTTTTTTATCAGCCTTTCTCCTTTCTTTTCTAGGTGCCCTAATTGCGAGAGATACTGAAGTCGCTCTTCCACCAAGCGATTAATGATCAACCGAGCTTCTTCCATTAATTCTGTCATTTCTACACCGATCTTAAATATGTTCATTGGTTTTAAATAGCTTTTCACGTCTTCATCCTTTCTGGTTCTCACGTGGACATTGGTTTTATCGACATGTAATAATTGACATAGTTCGTCTATGCGTTCCTTGGAAGACCCGGGTGAAGCAGTCAGTGCTAAAATGGTACCGTCGGCATTTTGGTCGTGATAAGTGTCTGCGATGAGTCCATATGGATAATCGCCGCTCGCGTGGTGTGCCTCATCGAAGATAATAAGACAAGTATTTTTAAGGTCATATCGCTTGGCAACTAAGTCATTTCTTAGAGTTTGTGGGGTATAAAATAAGATCTTATGTTCCTCAAACAACCTCGGTCTTTGTTCTGCTGGATTTTTCCCCGTGAGAGTTATCATGTAATCATCAGAAATTGCGAGGAAATGTGAAAATGATTCACGATGCTGATTAATTAGTGGTCGCGTGGGCGCTAGAACAATAACTTTTGAATCTTTGGGGTAAGACTGAAGCGTTTCTGCTACCACTAAGAGTGAAATGATGGTTTTACCCAGACCAGTGGGGATGACCACTAATGAGTTGGAATTTACGCACTTTTTCGCAATCTCTACTTGATATTCCCGAAATTGGATTTTATTTGTTGAGTCGAGGAATTTCAAAGGAACACTCAGTTCTGTCGCCCGTGCCATTTTATCTTCCACCTTCAATGTATATTTCATATTCATTTATGCTCAAGTGGGAAAGAGCTCGATTAGTTTTCTTAAACATGGAAAGTTCCGTTCCTAATTTAATAGCTAAAGGAGAAGGGTACAGAAGACAATTTCCCCTTGCGTGGAAAAAATAGGGATGGCTCTTGTATAAATGCACGACTTTCTTGGCGAGTTGAGAGTTAGCAATCTTGATGTCAAATCCCTTACCAATCTTGACTTCTTGGAAATAAAGGACAATGTCACTAACATCATCCGCTTCTTTTCGGGACATCCATACTTCCTTCGTTTCACCACGCCAGACAATTTCATTTCTAGGCCAGAAAGTTAAATATTTTTTTCCATTCATCCATTTCTTCTCTAATTGATATCCTGCAAATGAATTAATGAATAAATCTTGAAACTGCAAGATGAGATCCCGGAGCGATTCTACATCTTCAGTTGTAATGCCCCATTGAGCCTCTAACTTGCTGAAATTAAATGATTTATTCGGATACTGATGAAATTTCTTAAGGGCTAAAATCAGATTTTTCAATCCTTGAAGTGTAGCCGAAAATTGCGCCTCGTTCTTTTGCATAAGCAAATGAAATTACAATCTAAATTATTTAAAAAAAAAATTAACAAAAGCACACACTTTGAAAAAAAATAGAACTAAAGTAGTGATGAAAAATATCTCATTTTTTATATTTATATATTTGCTTGGTATCCGTTTGCTTTCTTCTAGCTGTGTAGACGAGCGTTCCTGGAATTGATGTGAATCCAATAATAAGTCCTACTGCCCAAGAAAATTCCCCTTCAGAAAGATTGAATTCAGGCGGACGGGGAGTTCCAGTTAAGGAGAGTTGCGTTTCCCCCATCAAAATCGGTTCAGAAGCATAACCATCCTCCAAGAATATCATTATTTGGTATGAATCCGAGTTAAGTGGCGTGTAAAGGAGTGAAAATATGGACCATGCTAAAAAATCTTCCTGAGAAAATTCGACCTTTCTAAAGAATACATCATTTCGATATATCTCGATATACGCATTTCCTTCAAGCAAGGGCATCTGTCCGGTGCCAAATAGTTGAGATGCGTTGATAGTAATGAATAAACTCTTAGAAGTGTTTGTCCATGACACGCTTTTTGTCAATTCATAGTTGGTATCAATATTTATCTCTTGAGTCGCGATCTTATTTAATCCTTCATATACAGAGATGTATCCTGAAGCTAAAGGATAGCAGGAAGGATCGGCTGGAATGTAGATATATTTTTCATGAGTTCCGTCTGGAAGTGCATCTAATACAATTAATCCTGCGAATTCAGATTCAAATTTTACAGTTGCATATGGTCCGAATTCCTCCAACACTAAGTTACCCAATTCTACAGATAAATAACAGTATTCTCCAAGCATAATGGGGTCGTTATAAGTCGCATCTATTCTTACATCATCATTTCGCGCCATTTCAAATACCCATCCGAGCACGCAAGGTTCAATTTGTTCCCTGTCTGAAGTGAGATAAAATTGATTAAATTCATCCGAATAGATCGATTGGATGAGAGCTTGCGTTTGAGTTATGTCAAATTGAACCGAAAGACCATATAAACTCGCAATTTTATAAGAATAATAGATATTTTTGATGTTAGTATAGTCGAGACTCGTTTCTACAAAATGCTGTATTTTTGAATGATTGAGATCCGGCTCTCCTAATGCATTTAGAATATACAATGCTTGGTAGGTGTTTTCCAAGGCTTTTTCTACGCTACTATCATGGAATGGTAATAAATAGATATCGGTAGCAGTTTCTACCAAGTTTCGAGATACGTGGGTTATTAGAGCATCATCATCTACTAAAAGATCTCTCACTGAACCAGCATTCATCTCCTTGGTAAGAATTTCCAAAGATCGAATGGCGTTATAAGAGTTTTCGAACACCACCCTTTTCGCTTGTAATTCATCAGAAAGCATCGTGCTTCGCACAGATATGCCAAAACCTCCGAATAAGTTAGTTTCAAAGGGATTTAGATATTGCACGTTGGCAACTCCGTGAATCATGGTCGTTAAATTTACATCGCTCTTTAGATCGTCCATTTTAAACAGCATTTCCAACACATTTAATCCATCGAACATCCATTCTAGTGAAAAGTAATCCCTCACTTCAGAAATGATTTCATAATTGCACGATGTAGCGTATTCTAGCGGGTGAGATCGAAAGTAACCCTTAGAAATATCCATTCCAGTGCTTCCCAAGAATCCATAACAATCTACTGGTTGGAAATACTTTATAGATCCCGCAATCCAATCAAATAATTGTTGAATTGGGAGTTCACTCAAGCGGTTCATGACATCATAGGAGCCTATCAATGAGTTTAGTTGACTTAATGCTTGATAATCATTTGTAAGAGGAGCATATCCTCCTTCTGATTTACATAAAGATATGAATAATGCCACTTCAGACTTTTCTGATAAGCTAAGAGAAATAAGTTCACCCGCTCCTTCTAAAGATCGAACAATCTGAAAAGTATCAATGAGCTCATGATAAGGAACCGTACTGGATGAAACCCATCCTCCAAGGTGATTTCTTCCATCAAAAATCAATGAGATTAATTGATTTCTGTCATCATATGTCAATCCAATTTCTAATAGATCTGATAATTCTAATCCAATTGCACTTGCTACGATATTACTTTCATTGAACGGGATTGGAAACTGGGATATGGCGAAATAATTTTTGTCTGAATCGTATAACGTATTTAAATATGCAGAAAAATCCAGAACGTCGATCGTCTGTTCCATTCCGAACACTTCCAATGCTTTTATGGCGTAATACGATGAATATAAGTTAGGGTCAAAGGCTCCAATTGAATCGAATGCCATGTCTTTATCATTATAAAATCCCCCGCCTCCTGCTTGTAATGAATTTAAATACACTATCAGTTCATTTATCTCATTTTGATAAGGTGTCCAATCACTCAATAATACATCTAAAGTAATAAGCGCAAAATAAGTATTATCGGCTGTTGGAATTAAGTACTTCGGTTCCAAACTCACATCATGGGGTCTTCCAATGAACCCTGAAGTGATGGGATTATAACAACTCCAAATGAAATTAATAAGTTCCTGAGAGTTAATAGATCCTAATTGATTTATAACATTGAGAGAAAGAATCCCATAAATAGTGACTTCAAGCAAGCTGGTCAATGGGTAATATATTCGATCAAGATCGACATCCAAGTATCTATAAACTGTATCATCAATGAAGCAAGAATTTACCGCTACATAATGGCTCATTATATATTGTCCAACTGCGACTTCATCTACTTGAGAAAGCCTTCCGAGAGACTGTAATGTAGATAGGGCTTGATATGTAGCTTGAAGGGTTGGTTGGTAGTAACTTGAGAAGTATCCATTAGCATTATATTCAGCAGTTTTTTCGGTCAAAATATCCTCCAGGAATTCAACGGTAGCATCTGATGTGAGTGGTGAGACCTCACGATGTTCAAATAATGGATATTCAACCTGCGTCACTAAATTCGGTTTTGATACATCATTAATTATGCTAAATGAGAGTGCACAAATGGCACATATCAGCAATAGACCAATAATAATCTTTATTTTTAATTTCATTTTTGTACCTAAAAATATTGCATTTTACCTAAGATGAATCCAGAAGTATTTAAATAAAAAAAGAAAAAATGATTCTCGTCATTGCTAAAATTATTACTATCTAAACTGATTAATTTTAAACAGAATGAAAAAAGGAAAAAAAGGTAAAAACAGAAGGAGTAAAAAATTTCATCAGTCTCCAGTTGGAGACCAATAATTAATGATTTGCAATCTGCAAGGGAGGCCCTTTCGGATAATGATAACTGCGCATCTTGATGATAATCTTCTCGCTCCCAGGTGTTCCTATTGGAATGATTTTTTTCAAACTTGAAAACTCTTGTTCATTATCTATTGGTGGTTTATTTAATAATATAACTGATCCTGAAGTGGTGTTGACAGCATACATGTAATATTCAATATTTTCATGAGGATTAAAGATTTTCTGGGCGGACCCTAATTTAATCTCTGTTAGCGATTGAAACATGGGCATCTCCTCATCTTGTTCGATTAAACCTAATCTGATCATTATTTTACGGAGCAGATTTTTTGATTTTACCAGGCTTTTAAATCCTTTCACCCGCATGTGATTAAAAACATTTTGTTCAACTTGACGTTGGATGGTGCTCATCTGAATCCCAAGATTAGAGCAGATGGCGTTCACTTTTAATCGTTTCTGCTTGTCACATAATGCAACGATGCTGCAGACAACCCCTGCAATCACGTCGTCTTTGGTGTTTTTTATGATTTCCCAGAACGTATACATTATTCTTTTTGCGGTATCGTAAAACTCCATGTCCATCCCGAATTCTTCTGTTATTTGCAAGATTTTCTGAAGAATGTAATTTTTACGATCTCGCTTATAGTAATATGGGATAAAGTTCTTCACTTGGAGTTTAAAAGCGTTAAACTCTTTTTTGCTTATTTGGGAAATCTCAAGGAGTTCTTGTTCATTAATTCCCTTACAATTAAGCTTGAAATGGAAATATATTGTTATGGGAACTAGTCGATCAGGACTCCTGAATTTAGTTCCGTGCTGTAAAACTTTTCTAATGGCACTAAATTGTTTGTAAATGGGTTGCGATTCAGTTAATGGAAGGCTCAAGCCTGATAATATCCTTTTAATCTCTCTCTGGGCTTTTATTTTAACATCCTCCTCACGATCTCGCTCCGAATCAAGTTGTTGCCATTTTTTCAATTGAACTGATTGAGCTTTACTAACTCGTTCTTTATAAAATCCTATTTGAGTCTTACCTCGAGGAGCATTTTGAATTACAGTTTTATCATAAGGATGATGGTATTCTAAGACTAAACTTGAGAGTACTATCCCACAATTCCCGCATACATATCCTTCACGGGTTTCCTTGATGTTCGTGGAGTCGCACGCATCACAAGTAGAAATATCATTGTCTAATGAATAATCTTCTCGCTTTACCCTTGATATTTTTTCATTTGTTGCCATTTATTTATCACTTTTTACTATTTTTTTTATAACTGATCTAGTCAGCCACAAATAAATATTGCATGAGTTTGGTTTTTGAACCTTGTCTTTATCACTTTTTGTCACTACGATCACTAATTTTAAAATGTTCAATATAAATTTCCATAAAAAGTTAGAGATATTAAAGCCTAAAATATCATAAATATTTATTCTTTGTTATATTTAAGAAGAATAGAGGAGAGATAGAATAAAAGATCTTGAAATTATTTTTCACGGATTTCATTTCGTGGATCACTATTTAAAAAAAACTGTGAGTAATTAAGCGCTTGTCGTTTTTTTTCTAAAAATTGACTCCATTAATAAAAAAGAATAGCTTTCTCATTATTAATCTAAACGAAGAAACAATTTCCTTTGCTTTATTAGCGCTCGTGTTCCTAGTTTTTAACTTTGCTTCCTCAGATTCCTTTTCACACGTGCTACTCTTTATTTTTAAGAAATTATTTAAACTCAACTAAACCATGAAAAATATTTGATTTAAAGATTGAAGATCATTAAATTATTATTTATGGTAGATATAATTCTATAACCCAATACAAATTGGAGATAAGATATTGTCGCATTTTTTTGTTCCCATAAATCATTCAAAAGCAGTAGAAATGGTTCCTGATGACGAAGAAATATTATACAGTACATCATGTCATGTTGAATTCAACATGGATAAGAGGGAATATTGGGAATCACACGTTCTTATTACAAACCGATCAGTCGTCTTTACAAAAGGAAAATTCAGTGACCCCGATCAACTTTACTACATTCCATGGAGTGCTATCAAATTACTAGGTCGCGTAAAGTTTGCTTCGACCCCTTATTATTTTAGGCTTAAAAGAGATGTTCTACTTGAAACAGATGAAGAGTTTCTGGAAAGAAGTCAGGCTTTTAAATCCTTCATCAAACCTATCAAGGAAGAGGGGAAAAAATATTGGAAAACAAATTTTCAATCCAGGAGAGAGAGAATGGTAGAAGTCAAAAGAATCATGGAACAATATCTGATTTCACATGATAAAGAGTCCTAAACTATTTTTCATTATCATGGGGGATGCAAAATTCAGTGATTATAAGTTCCAAATTAATAGCGTTTTATTTTGTAAAAAAAAATTACCTAAAAAGTATATAACTATTTATCTTCTTTTGATTATTCGGTGAATACAATAACAATAAAAAATAAACAACTTTCAGAAAAGGAACTTTCACAAATTTTTAACGTGGTAAAACATCCATTGCGGAGAGGGATCCTTAAACTTTTATCTAATGGTCCACAATCTTACACGATGATTTTGAAGAATCTTGAGATTCCGGAAAGTAGTATTTTAAATTATCATTTAAGAGAAATTAGGAACATATTCCATAATATTTACCTTTTGGATAACAATAATCGAATTAATAATTGGTAAATTTAAAACTAAACTCACTCTATTGTTTAAAGCTTAATCTAAATAACATTGAATTTTGTATCTCCTCACAATTTTTTGTTTAAATAAATTGATAAATATTTATACTAAATTTTAATTTAATTTGAGGTAAAATATTAATGGAAGTTGAAGTTGCAATCTTAATTGAAGAGATGAGAAGTGAAGACCCTTTTGATTATGCTGCTTTTTTCGATCATTCTCGGTTCTTACCTCCTGGAGAATTGAGCCTGTCAAGAAACAATAATATCGCGTGGTAATTTTTTGTTTTTTTATTATTCTATTTTTTTTTATTTAAAAATAACGAATAGTATCTTCTTGTAGAAAAAAAAAATGTACAAAAATATAAAAAAATGTACTTATCGATCAATATATGGCTCTGGTTCCTTGGTATATGGGTAGCATCTCGAGTTACCTTATCGGTTCTCAGTCGTTCAAGGGGATTAATTCGTGGTATTGTTAATATCCTCTTTTTTTTCGGAGTATTCGTTCACGAATTCAGCCATCTGATGTTTTGTTTCATATTTCGTGTCCCTACTAATGGAATGAAATTTCAGTTCATAGATAGAGAGGAAGGTGTGGTAAAACCTCAAGGTGCCGTGAATGTATCAGAGTTCTCTCGGATGTCAATGATGCAAGCTTTAATGGTAGGTATTGCACCACTATTTGTATCTACTTTCTTGTTCATGGGATGCTTGGACGTGATTTTCACTTTTGAAACAACTTTTGAAGTTCAGATATTCATTGTTATTTTCGCAATTTCCTTGGTCTTAACTGCAGCTCCTTCTTGGGTGGATATTTCAAACATTTTTGAAGCTGCTGCTGGAGAACCTCTTCAATCATTTCTTCAATTTATATATGTAGTTATATCCTTATTTATCAGCATTACTATTCTGGATTTATCAGATCTAATATTGCCAATAGAAGTGCTTTATTACGTGTCATACTTTGCACTTACGATTATCATTTATTCAATAATTATACTCTTAATTAGAATGATAAGAGCATCTTTTCGACATGTCTTTCCTTCTGACAATCATTCTTCAAAGCAAATACAAAGAAAAAGACATAAACCCAAAAAACCACCAAAACACGAGGAGGGGAGTTGGTAAATGAAAGGAATGTGTTTAATAGTTATTGGATTAGCATGTTTCATGGTATATCAAACTAATCCCATGGGAACACTCATTATTGCAGGAGTGATACTAGCTGGCTATGCATATATCAAATCAAGAAAAAGAGGCGGTCCAAGGAGAACCGGATTATTTTTTGGGAAAGGAGTGAGATCGATTCAAGAAAGTTCTCCTGTCAATGAAATCATGACAATGTTTTTAGTCCAACAGATTTTGGATAAGAATCGAGATCACCACAGAATCATAGTTCCGGCTTCAAGCTCTTATTCTGTGCAATCTCAAGAAAAGGATCAAAAGGAAAAAAAGGAAATATTAGAATTGGAGCAAAAGAAGCAAGAAATTCTATCTCTATTGGAGTGATAAGGTTAATGATGTCCCTACTCGATGATTACCTGAAAAAAAGAGGTCAAATCATATCTATTTCTGGTTCTTCAGGGACGGGGAAAACGACTCTAGCTCTCCAAATTGTTGCGGGATCAATTACTGCTAATGTCCCTTTTGAGGATCAATGCTTGTGGATACAAGCAAGTGAAAGCTTTCCTAAAAAAAGATTGGAATCAATGTTAAGATCAGAACCCTCATCACTAAACTACGTGTTAAAAAACACGTTTATCAAGCCATCAAGGAATGTCTTTCATGATTTTGATGAACAAACCAATTCTTTACATGATATTGTCCATCAAGAATTACCCCCTAATGTTAAATTTATAGTAATTGATAACATTTCCCATCATTTGCGATATCGTTTAGCTGAACTAAATGATTTTACAAGTCGTTCTAAGATTGTAAATAAATTTTTTGATGAAATCTTATTTCCTCTCATCATGTTCTGCAAGAGAAATCAAATCCATCTCATTTTGATTCATGAAGTATCCCAAGACCCTCACACAGGAAAAACCAGGTCATTTTATCATAAATTATTCAATAGAATTCAAGGCATATCAATCACATTAACTCGACCAGGTTTGAGTATGGAGAAAAAAAAATCGATTCAAGTCGAATTTGGGCAGGATGATCTTACCAAATCATATATATTGGATGATATAGGATTAGTCCTAATTACTTAATTCTTCTTTTCGGAGATATAAATTTTCTGATTAACCCTTATTTAGCCGTGTTTAATTGCACTTAAAGGAAGTTGTTTTTTCAATTATTTATCTTTTTCTTTAAATATATTGGATGATAGTTATGTTACATGTCCAAGCCTCATGATTCTGATACCAATTCGATCGTGATATGTTCAGTGTGTCATTCTAACATTACTGATCTAGTTGGAGTCTATCAGTCACCGTTAAATTTTGCCGTCGTTTGCCGACAATGTTTGTCCCGGTTTACGCAGAATGACATCGAGATGATGATTGGACTCTTTTTCTTGTACGGGGGATTTTTTGGCAAGTTGAAAAATAGAACTTTCTCGTTAGATGAAGTACTTTCAAGCCTGGAAATGCCAATTAACAAGGAAGAAGTTGAAGAGATGAATCAAAGGCTGATGCATCAAGCATTAATTCATGGACTAAAGCCCTTTCAATTCAATCAAAAACTACAACTTTATACTGAAGAATAATGTTTTACAATTTTTTCAAAACGAAATTTTTTTTTAGGTTACCTTTTTATCCTTACATAAGTATGTAGTAGGGCAATATAGTTTTCCCGGAATTGTAACTGCATGTGTTTCGGGAAATATTTGTTCTTTATAAACAATCAATTCATTTTAGATGAAACAACAAAAATGAAACATCATGGCAGAATTGGATTTAGTCAAAAATATTAACGCAAGACAAATCAAGCTCTTGCAAGAAAGCGGTATCAGCTCTGCTGAAGCTTTAGCAATGTCACCACACAACATCATAAGTGAGATCGACGGACTCGGTGAAAAGACGGCTAAAAAACTCATTTGGAACGCCCGAAATGCATTAGGAATGAGTGAATTTATCACTGCTGAAGACATTGACGAGAATACCGAATATATCACGACCGGATCGGCCGAATTAAATCGAATACTTGGAGGTGGTTTTCAAACAGGTAAGCTAACTGAGGTTTATGGTCCTTTTAAATCGGGTAAGACTAATTTAGCTCACACGATTGCCGTTTCCATCCAATTACCGAAAGGCAAAGGGGGTTTAGGGGCTAAAGTAGCATATCTAGACACGGAAAATACGTTTTCTAAAGAGAAAATTAAACGGATTGCCAAAAGATTCGGAATGGATCCAAAAAAAGTACTTTCTGGCATTTTTCATGCCAGGATTTTTAGCTCTGATCATCAGTCTCAAATGATAACTAAAGCTGAAACGCTTTGTAAGACGCGTGGAGTGCGACTCATCGTCATGGATTCCCTCATGGCACTAATGCGTGCTGAATACGTTGGAATTGGAATGCTCGCCAGGAGACAGAGCGTGCTTAATAACATGATCCATGCCCTTTCCAGGATAGCAGAAACTTACAATTGTGCTGTCTTACTCACCAACCAAGTTGCTACCAAAATGATGGGCATGTTCTCAGGTAATGATGCAATCGGTGGAAATATCATAGCGCACGGGTGCCATTTCAGGGTAATGTTCAAGACAAAGGGATTCTCGTCTAACAATTCCTTAAAACGGAGAGCCGTCATTGTAGATGCCCCAGATTTACCACCTGAAGAAGCAGAATTTTATATAACGAGTGTAGGTATTGCCGATACCGAAAATGCTGAAATGCCCAAAGGCGATACGAGCGGATTTGAAGTTCCTTCATTGTACGAAGACGTGGAGGAAGAAGAAGTCGCAGCTTCCATCGATCCTGAAGCAACCTCTGAAAATGGTGATGGAGAAAAAGAACTTATAACTGTAAAGGGAATCGGAGCAGGCATGGCAGTTCAGCTGAAGAAGGCGGGAATTAATTCGGTAGACGAGTTAATATCTGCGCAACCGGAAGAACTAGCCTCAAAAGTGAGTGGTGCGTCGTTGAGAAAGGTTCAAGAATGGCAGGGCAATGCCAAGAGCATGATACAAGCATGAAAATAAAATTTATTTATTCTTTTTTTTAAAACTATTTAATCAGCAAAATTCTATATGTTTACATCTCTTCCGTGTTACCTCCTCCTAAAAAAGCAGTATAAGTAGAAGGGAGATTAGCTTAAATTTGAAAGTATTAATCCTTTAAAGTGTTTATCAAAAGTTGCTAAAAAATTACAGTTCAATCGTTTACATTGAGTTAAAATGGCGCTATCAGTAAAAGATAATCTCTTTTCTTTATATTGTTGAAAAATCTCCCAAGAATTCTTAAAGTCGTCATCCGTAAGACTAATGATCTTTATCTTTCTACTCTTCAATAAATAATTTCCCAGATTTACAGCAAAATCAGGGCGTTTTATTCTTACTAATGCTAAAGTCACCAATTCATTAAATACTAATGTGGAAGTAAATATCTCCCCGAATTCATTTTTTAGAAACCTCTTCATCCAGGATTGTGCAATTTGGAAATTTTTATCATCCTTATTCTTAATTGCTAATAAAAATCCCGTATCCAAAAAAACAGCCATTTTAATCTTCTCCGTTTAACTGGTATAAAATTTCATCAACTTTTTCTGATAGATCTTCAAATCCTAACTCAAAAACATCTTCCAATCCTTTCCATGCCTGATCAT
>JAGXNU010000033.1 GCA_019894815.1 Promethearchaeota archaeon | reverse complement strand
TTCTACACCCGTTGAGTTAAGGCTATTAGTTAGATCGGTTTTCAAACTATCCGGAGATTCAAGGCCACCTATACCAAAAAAATCTGTGCTATTCGTTTGCATCCCGCTGATTTCCGAGTCTAAGGAGACTAGGAAAGTTTTGGGAGGAAATTTATCGTCAAAACTAGGTTTAAGGTTGTTAGGATCATATATTGTGTTCTGACCTTCGAAAAATCTTTTATCTTGAATTCCTGTACCATTCTCAATGGATTCAAATTCATGTTTAAGTTTATCGCTTGATTCGTGTCGGACATCTCTCGGATGTTTAGTGGATGTTTTTGAAAGGATTCCCGCAAAGGCAGCAGCAGAAAACTGATATTCATAACAGCCCCAGTATTCGATCCAACGCAAATCAACTCGTTTTTGTCTATTATTGGTAATTTTAACTTGAGAAATTATACAAGGATCATCACCAAACGGTGCGAAAATAATTTGATTCACTGAATAACCTTTTCCAATCACTTTTTTTTGAAAATAACCAATTCCAAAAATTCGTTCGAATGAATCTGCATTTCCTGGATAAAAGGTGCTCAAATAATCATCGTTATCTGTTAGATAACCAAATCCTCCAGCATAATGGCCTTTTTCTGGATTAAACTCATTCAAATATTTTGGACTTCCCTCATCTTGTCTAACTTGAATGTGTCCATAGTTCGATGCCACAGCTACTATTCTATCATTACCAACTTGGTGAAGGTGTTCTGTATTTGAACGCCACTTCTCATTCATCGGAGTAATTGCTTTGAGATCATTGATTTGATCACAATTATAGAGGTAAGCTGGTAACCCAAATTCATCTTCAATCCATTCACCAAAATAACCAGAACCAAATGCTTTTTTTTTTGACATTTATTATATCATCTCTATTTTTAGTCATTAACCATTAATTATTAATTAAAAATTCAAAATCCACAATCTCGAATGACGGGATCTTTTTCTTTTGATATTTCTCTTCTAGTTAATCTTAAAAGGAGTTCTGTTTTGACTCCCAAATATGTATTATCATTCCATAAATTATTCATTTCATCAGGATCTTTTTTGAGATTAAATAATTCTCCATGTTCTTTAAATACAGAAAGTCTCCATGCATCCGATATTATTGTACGTATTTTTTGATCGTTATGGTCATCATCCATTTCAATCATGACTTCCTCATTAATCTCTTGTAGGGGATCCTTGAGTAATGGATCCATGCTTTTTCCCTGCATTGAATCGGGAATGGGGAATCCTGCTAATTCTAAAATTGTTTCAGGAAGATCTATAGAGCTTGTCAATGAACTACAGACCTTATTTTGAATACCTCCTGGAACTTTTATAATAAGGGGGATTTTGATTAAACCTTGATATAGAAAAGGTCCCTTGAAGAAGAATCGATGTGCTCCACCAAGATCTCCATGATCTGTTGTATAAATTATTACGGTATTTTCTGCAAGACCGAGTTTTTCTAACGATTCCGTTATTTCTCCAATAGCATCATCCATCATTTTTTCTGTACCATAAGATGCGGCTAAAACTCGTTTAGCTTCCATTTCCGTTAAATTTTTTGGTATTGGGAATATGTTCTTTTCAGTACCTTCTGATCGTAGAAGTTCATTGTAATGAGTCTTATTGAACTTCGTGCTATTTTCATGATTGTCATTAAATGAGGACGGCAAGATAATATCTTCTGGTTTATACATAGCAAAATATTTGCCCGGTGGCGAGAACGGATGGTGTGGGTCAGGGAAAGAACAGAAAGCGAAGAAATTCGGTTTATCATAATGCCCCGTGGCAAATCTTTCCAGAAATTCAATTGTATTTTCTTTTACAAACGTCGTGGAATATAATTCCTCGGGCACATTATGTTTAAGAACTTGAATGTTAACATGTGATTGGTTAGTATTAATGCATAAATTAAGTTTGGCTTGCATCGCACCAATAGTATCTGATAATCTTATCCTCATGGGCTTCCTAAGCGAATCATCTTCATCTATTTTTCTTTTTACCCAATTCATGTAATCAGGATGACCACAAAGAGTTCCATGACCCGAAACAAGCTTTATTTCCTCCAATCCAAAATAAGGAGAATAATTAGTTAAATCACTATATTGTTTAGGATGAGCAAATTCTTGGCTCACGGTGGGAGATTTAAAATTGCCAGAAGGAGCTCCAAAATAATTTAGATGAATTTTACCGAAACTCGCTGTGTGATATTCTCCAGATTCTAACAACACATCCAAAAACGTTATTGTGCCCCGTGGTAAATTTCTTCCATTTGTAGACACGCCATGGGATGAAGGATATTGACCAGTGAAGATTGTGCTCCTGTTTGGCATGCAAATTGGATTATTACAATAAAAATTTGTAAATCTGATGCCTTTTTTAGCAATTTCATCTATGTTCGGCGTTTTTAATACCATTTTGTCATTGTAACAACTCAAATGGTCACGACGTTGCTGGTCTGTAAAGATAAATAAAAAATTTAATCCTTTACTAATTTTTATCACTAAATTATTATTATTTTATTATTTATGAATCTGAATCGAGTAATTCAAGCATATTCAAAAAAGTTATGGTTGAGTTCAATTCATTTACACAAATGAAAGATGTCGATGAATAAAAAGAAACTATAAAAATATAAAAAATAAAGGTACTCTAATAACTCTAATAAAAATTAATAAAAATCAGAATAATAATGTCAATTATTAGTGAAAAATTACCCAGAAAACAGGTTTCGGGATACATTACAGGAATGATTCCTTTAACACTTATCCTAGGTGTGTTCCGATTAGGTTATATAAAATTCTTTTACGATTCGTTAGGCTTAAATGAGGTTCTATTTATCATTGGAATGGCAATCTTCATGATCATAAACATGTTAAACGACCCTCTCATTGGCCAATGGCAAGATAATACGGATGTAAAGAAATGGGGTAGCCGAAGAGTGGTATATATAAAATATTTCAGTCCGTTTTTGGTGATAGCATTTGCTTTAATGTGGTTCCCATGGAGTACAGACGCAGCGACTCCTATTGGACAATTTATAATGTTTCTGCATTTTTTGATAACCATTAGTATTTTTGATACTCTCTCTAATATCGTAACAATGGCATGGATGGCACTACTCCCCGATATGACTAGTGATCTTGGAGAACGTACTAAAATCAGCTTTCTATGCAGCATCCTTGGACTATTTGCGAGCTTTGCCGTGATTACCGTTCCTACAATGGTTGATAACCGTGAATTTTTTCAAATGTTCAACATCACCGTTGCTGTGATTAGCTATGTCTGTTATGTAGTTGTAGTAAAACTTTCAAAAGAACGCCCTGAGCATCAACAAGACAGAAGCCCTCCTTTATGGACAGCAATAAAACAAACAGTGAAATCTAAATCCTTCATGATGTTTGTTGGATTTAACTTTTTCAAAACGCTCATTGCTTCAATACAACTCTCGTATGTCTTTCTATTTTTGATACTGATCGGTGATGAAAATGTAGGATTATATTTTTTAATCGTAATAATTGTTGGTTGGAGTTCTAGTATTCTTTGCATGAAACTGAGAAAGAAACATGGGTTTAAAAAGCTACTGCTTCGGTTCACAACTATTCAATTCATAGGTGGATTTATTCTATTCTTCTTAGTTTTAATTCCTTCAATCTCAATTCCAGCGATGTGGATAGGACTTGCATTCTCGGCGTTCTTTGGAGGTGCGGGTATATTTGGAGTCATAATGCAGACGCTACCTATTGACGAAGATGAAGTGAAATATGGATCTAGGCGAGAAGGGATGTTTTATGGTATTAATGCCTTGTTTACAAAACCAACTGAGAGCATTGGTCCTATCATCGTGACTATTGTACTTGCGTTAACAGGGTATGTACAAGACTCTCCCATTCAACCAGATACGGCGATGTTTGGAATTATATTTGTATTTTATTTCATCGTCAACATATTTGTGGCGTTAAGTCTTATTTTTGTGTATTTCTTTCCTTTAGCGGGAGAAAAATTGCAAGAACTTGAGAATCAAATCCAAGAACTTCATCGAAAAAAGAGAGAACAACTAAATATTAAAACTAAAAACAAATTTTGAGGGTTTATTAGTGATCTATGATCTAATAGTGGTTGGGGGCGGTCCGGGTGGCGCTACGGCTGCAAAAATTGCTGCAGAAAGCGGGGCAAATGTCATATTACTTGAGGCTGCTGAAGAAGGTAGATACAAATGTTGTGCGGGAGGAATTCCTATTAGAAGCGAAGAATTCTCACCAATACCCCACGGAGTTGGTGATCGTGAAATTACCGGGGGAGTTCTATTTACTCCAAAAAAAGGACCCATGGAATTCGAAGCTTCTGGAAAAAATAATAAGGGTTATTGCATGTTTCGAACCGACTTCGATAAATATCTATTAGATATTTCCCAAGACGCTGGTGTTCAAGTAATTTATGAATCTCGAGTAAAAAGAATTGAAATTGGCAAAAATAAGAACGTTAAAATAGTAGGAACAAAAGAATTTCAAAGCAAATGTGTAATCCTCGCAACTGGATTGGGGGGCGCCCAATTACAAAGAACTCTCGGTATGGAGGTTCCGCCAATGGTAAGTGGAATACAAGCGGAAATTAGTGTCCCCGAATCTGTCATAGACGACCAATTTGGTAATCGAGTATGGGAATTCTTCGATCGTAGTTTAATTGATCACGGGATTGCTTGGGTATTTCCTAAAAGTCAAACATTAAGCATTGGAGTTTTAGGGAAGGGAGTTAAAATGAGTCATTTTAACGCTTTTCTCAAGAGTCCGTTTATAAAGGAGAAAATCGAAGGAAGAGAGATGAAAGTTTTTGGAGGTCGTAAAGTTTGGGCAGCTCCTATACCTGATCGTTTGATTACAAAACCTTATCGTGAGCAAGTTATGGTGATTGGGGATGCTTGTGGAACCGCAGATCCTATTTTATACGAAGGGATCTATCAAGCACGATTATCTGGCAAAATTGCGGCAGAAGTTTTCTGTCAAGCGCTTGAAAAAGAGGATTTTGGAGAATCTGAACTTGCGAGATACAACGAACTCCTACTAAAACACCTATACGAAGAAGGTTTGAGGTATTCCTATAAATTCCATCACCTTTTGTATCATAGTGGTCTCTTGGAACAAATCCTCGAAGCGTCCTATTCTATAGCTAAAGATGATCCAGAAATGATGCAATCAACTATAGCATTATTTACAGGGAGTGAAACTAGGAAACATAGCTGGGAGGTTATGATGTCTCGTAAGTGGAAACTAATAAAACTTTTGGGTATTAAGAATAGTATGAAACTTTTCCCAACTTTGCTTGAAACCCAAATCCAAGATCTTCATCGAAAGAAGAGATAGAAATTACATCAAGAGTAAAATCAATTTTTTTATTTTTTTTTTTCTACAAAAGATTCAATAGATCTTCTAAAGTTCCCTGATACGTTGGTTGGGGCGAATATATATCCAAATTTGTGTTGATACTTGGAACTAAATATGTTTTACATCCAAAAATAGAGGCCTTAATATCCTTTTCTTCATCTCCAACCATTAAACAAGCTTCTGGAGGACATTTTAAGAAATCAAATATTTGTTGATAATAATATTGATGTGGTTTATTTGCACGCATGTTCTCAATGCTGGTTATCAATTTGTAATCAAAATCGCCAACATTTGCCCAATCAAGGCGTTGTTGAATAGCCGTTAGAGGTATGATTGGCGTTGTAGCAATCACTACATCATAACCTTTCTCAAAAGCTTTAGACACCACGGATCGAGCTTTTTGTTTAATTTCAGTATGGATCTTCAATTTTATGAAGTCATTTTTATAAAAATCATCAAAAAATGGATCAATTTCTTCTCTTGAATGTCCGTTGAGTGGAAAGAAAATTTCCTCAAAAACTTGCTCATTTGTTATTGTTCCATCATTTTGATCAATCTGATTCGAAGCTTCCATTAGCAAAGAGATAAACTTACTTGGTCGAATTATATGCTTTACTTTACTCGATAGAAGTTTCATATAATCGGGAATAAATCTTTTAAGATCAACGTTAATAAGGGTTCCATCAAGATCAAACAAGATTGCTTTAATATTTTTTAGAGTCATTCTTTTTTTCTCCATTTGATTGTTTTATCAAGTATACAAGTATTAGAATATTAAAAGATTTTTTCAGATTTCTTTTAGTAACTTCAGATATGACTCTATATGTCAATAGACATATCCGCTAAATTTTTTTTAAGATTCAAAAAGTTTAATGGAATTAAAATATTTTTAAATTCGATATGATAATTGCCGTAATAGGTTCCGGTTTAGCAGGACTTACAGCCGCAGCACTTCTCGTAAAAGAAGGACATTCTGTAACTGTATATGAACAACATGAGAGGATTGGTGGGGTAACCGCGACTATTGAGAAAGAGGGATATAAATGGGATTGGGGTCAGATGTTAATACCTAATTTTGGTGAGGGTGAGTCTGGAAGGAAAATTCTTGAGAAACTTGGCATTTCAGATAAAGTGAAAGCTCTCAAATCTTATAGAGAAAATTACTTCCCTGACTTTAGGATTAGTAGACCTAAAGATTTCCAAGGCAAATATTGGAGGAAGGAATTTCTCCAAGAACTTTTTCCTGAAGACGCTAAAGGTTTGGATAAATATTTCAAAATTTACGATAGGATTCACGATGTAAGTGCACTCTTAAACAAGGAAGGTTTTCTTTCTAAGATCAAACTATTTTTGACTTTCCTTCCAATCATGAAAAAAAAGGAATGGAGTGCCCAGAAATTAATGGACTATTGTTTTACAAACAAGAAGCTCCAAGCAGTATTCATTGCTATATTAGCTGATTATGTAGCTTCTCCAGAAGTATTTCCAGGATTGATAATACCAACAATTAATGCTGAATCGCAATATGACGAAAGAGTACCCCTTGATTACGGAAGACACCAACATAGACAATCATGGAGTTATATAGAAAATGGGATGGGTACTATCATTGCGGCACTCGCTGGATTTATTGAAGGAAAAAAAAGTGGAAAAATCCTTACTAATACTGCTATTAACAAAATTAATTTAGAAGACGGAAGCGTTAAAAGTGTTCTCTTATCTAATAACGAAGAAGTTGAAGTTGATCTCGTGATTGCGAGTGGGGGTGCAAAGGAATTATATTTAGATCTCGTAGGGAGCGAGCACATTACACAAGAATTTATTAAAACCTATATCGATCCTCTTTTCACTACTGAATCAGTGTTTATGGTACATCTAGGTGTAGACTATGATCCATCTATTTACCAAAATAACGCAGCATTGTGCTATTATTACTTTACTTACGATATTAACGAAAGTATAAAGGAATGTCAAAAAGGAATATACCATGAAGGAAAAGATGGTCTTTTAGTATATATACCTTCAAAACATTCACCTGAAATGGCTCCTCCAGGACATCATGCTGTAACCGTTTATACTATTGCCCCTAATATCCCTACAAATGGTAATTGGAAAGAAAATAAGGAGAAATGGGCTGAAAAACTCTTAGATATAGCAGAAAAATTTATACCAGGTCTTCGGGAGCACACCAAAACAAAAATTATTCTTACTCCAGAAGACTTTAAAAATCGAACACACTTAAAACATCACGCTTTTGGTGGAACAGTTCCACATGTTAAGGTTCCACCTCCTCTACATAAAACACCCATAAAAGGGCTCTGGTTTATAGGTGGTCAGAGCGAAAATTTTGGAGGTGTTGTAAGCGCAATGGTAGGAGCAGAAAGTGCTGTAAATATGCTATTAAAAGATTATTAATCAAAAGGAAAATAAATTAGATTTTCTTTTCTTATAGAAAAAGAATTTCACAAATCATTGAATATTTTAATAATACTAAATTGTCATAATGCGTTATGTAGATCAATAATAAATATTATTAAAATCCATTAATTTATAGTAATAGAAACCTTCGTCAAGACCATGAAAATCGAGTTCAAAGATTTAAATAATGGCTCCGTGTTCCTTGGAGATAAGTTAATCATTAGTTCTAAATTTATCTTTGAAGAAGATTCATCTATTATGTGGAGCGGACTACAACTTATAACTAATCCTCCATGTGCCAAAGAACTACAGATTGCTAAGGCAGAAATTTTTTCCAAGGGGAATTTTGAATCAGGAGAATACGTTCGAAATAGAACAATACTAATTAAAAATAATGTTGTCCCAACCATAAAGAACCGCAATTTAGAATATCACATCAAGCTTATCATGAGACAACCTCATCCTATAAATCCAGATGATGATTTACTCATTAATAGAACTCAGAAAATAGAGATAAGATCAAAGGTTCAAGGTATACAAACAAAAAAGTCAAATCCAATATCATTTTCTTTATCGGGATTAAATATTAATCTTTCGAAAGACATTTTTAAACCGGGAGAGACAATTAAAGTTAATTTTTCGGGAGAAGAACTTAAAGAAATAGAAATAAGACTCTTGCAAGAAGCAAATTTGATATGTTATTGCGATGCGTATGGTCAAACTTGTAGAAAAGTAGAAAAGCTTCCTCCGGCTATAGCGGGTGATGCAAAAACAACGAACATCGAAAAACGGTTTTTATTCCTGAAGATTCCTGAAATTGCTGAACCGTCCCATAGATATGTTTGGGAAGCACAAGAAAAAGAACAATGGGGATTTAAATATGGTGATTACACTCGATGGTCATTAAAAGTAATCGGTAAACCTTTAACTGGTCGTGATAAGATGAAGTTTGATGTTCCTATTACCGTAGTATCAAAACCCGTTGATGAAGCTAAAATCGGGGCTGATCTTTTTGCTGGTCAACATTCGGGTGCACCAACTTTATTTGAAGGACTCTCGTCAAAACTTCAAAAAGTGTTTAAGATCATATCTATCGAGTCAGATATGCATAAATATATCGTAAAAATCAAAAACATTTCAAGTGACAACCTCAATGGTGTGACGGTTAAACTTTCAGGGTTACTTGAAGGGTTATTTGAGACATCTCCAACATTAGAAGGATTTAGCGAATGGATTTCCGGAGAAGAGAAAGAGATCATGTACGAGACTAAACAAAATGTTTCCTCGCTTATTACTATTTTAGAAGATAATCAGCAGAGAAATATCCGGCTTCAAACATCTGTTTCCTCAGATTTTTTCTGATATCCCCAGAAGATCATTAATATTTCATTAATAAAGAGCTATTACTTAAAATTGCATGATTTTATTTAGTCTGAATCGCTGGAAAAAGTTCAGACTTAACTTTCATGTTAATGAAAATCAATCTTAAGATATCTTCAAAGCTACTCAAGATATTTTCTCCATTAACCGCGATCGTGTATTTGATATCTTTATTTTTATAAGTTTTATAATCGATTCTCTTTAGGAAAATCTCGGAACTAAATTTTCGTGGCAAATCTTGCTTGTTGAATGCGATCACCAAGGGAAATTTTTCAAAATTTTCTTTAAAATATGTTTTTAATTCATTCCAAGAAACTAAATCCCGATCTAAAGCTGAAGTTTGAGAATCCGCAACAAAGATAATCCCATCCACGCCTTTTAAAGTTATTGGACGTGTAACGATATAGAAATCTTGACCAGTGCATGAATATATATTAAGCTTGAGCAGCCAGTCTTCGTTTTGAAAGGAGATTATGCCATAATCAAAAAATAAAGTCCTTCTTACAGTACTTTCTATACTGCAAAGCTCATCTTGCTTACCAAAATGATTAAACAATTGTTTAATTGATGTTGTTTTTCCTGACAGAGCTGGACCATAGTAAACAATTTTTAGTTGAATTGTCTTCTCTAAGGCGTCTATTATTATAATTTTATCACTTAGTATTTTTAATATTTCTAAAAAGAAGTTTAAAAAAGCCGAGATTTTCAATGGTTGTATTTTATAAGATGGAATTTATAATTTTAGCATGTTTCCTTTAAATTCGATGGAAATAATACCTCTTAATATTAATATCTCTAGTTCTCTTCTCAAGATTGGCTCCTCTAATAAAAGATTATCCCTCAGTTTCAACATTTCGTTAAACTCTGTTACTGAAATCATTGTTTTTTCCTTGTTAATTGAATTTAATCTCTCTAAGATTATTTGTTGATTATATAATGAGCGGGAATTAGAATCTAGTTGATATAATTTGTGAGTTAAATTATAATCAAAATCCGAGGTCATATCAAGTTCTTTGAGGTTCTCAAGAAGCACGAGCGCTTCTTTATACTTTTCCATTGCCATTAATTCTTGAACTTCATTCAATCTATTTGCAAATTCATTAGGTTTCATGAGTATCGCAATTCTCTTATTATTTAGATAATGAGTTTTAGATGGAAAAAATACTTTTTTATTCTACAACAAGGAGAGAGTGCTCATATTTAATAAAAATAACGTTATATTTCATAAGTTCATTTGAACTCAATAGCATTATAATTATTTCACAATATTCGTCCATATTTTATTAAGAAACGCTTTAAATAGGAGCTTTTATTTACTATACTAAGAAATAATTAAAAATTCTAATGATTAAAATGGATGAAGAAAAAATTAAACAAGTAATTGATAAAATTCGACCTCAGCTACAAGCTGATGGTGGAGATATTGAGTTTGTCGAAGTAACGGACGATGGAGTAGTGAAAGTACGTTTGCTTGGTCATTGTGCGGGATGCATGCACGCCCAGCAAACTTTAACATTCGGTGTTGAAAGAACACTCAAACAATTTATACCTGAAATTAAGGCGGTAGTTAACGTCCCTTATTAATTCACGGCTTGAACACATATTCTAAGGTATTTCATTTTTTATTTATTCTTTTTTTCCGTATGCATTTTCCAAATTATACTGATTTTCGGTTGTAAACGACAAATAATAATGCTCATATCGCTTTATCTAAAATGTGTTTAGATTTGATCATAAAGTTAATTAAATTCGCATAATTATTCACCATATTCTATTAATTTAATGAGAAATTATGACTGAACAAGAAAATAAACCGAACACGGATACTGATTCTTCTGGAGATCAAGAGAGGGAGTCAAAACGATCACGATCACGAAGACCCGTAAGAAAATCACAAGGTCAAATAATTCAAGAAGCATTAGGGATGAAACAGGAAGATATATCTGATGTTGAAGAAAAATTATTCATTGCTCGTTTCTTGGATTATTTTTCCGAAGAAACTTTGGATTTCATTTTCAAAGAAAAAAGTGTTGCTAAATATCTCGAAAAACTTACAACGAAAATAGAGAATTTAGGAACTAAAGAAGAAGACAAGCTTTTGAAGATAAAATTTGAGGAAAGAGAAATAGATAACTTAGTACATCAAGTAAAGGCACGAGCAGAAGAGACTGCCATTCAGAAGGGTTTTAATACTTCAGCCGACAAGCGACTTCGCAAGTCGAGCCTGATGGTGACTATTCCCTTGTTAGTAGTTATTACTGTATTAGCTTTTATTCCTGCCATTGATTATACATTCATGTTTCCTATTTTATGCGTTTTCTGCATGCTTCCACAATTTTTAAAAGGCTCTGTACTAAGAAAATGGACCAAATTTAAAGAAGAGAATCGGAATGATATATATACTGAAAATCGTGATGATATAGCAGTTTTAAAAAGCTACGTCCAAGAAGTCCTTAGCAACATAAGAGACAAGCTATTGGGATTAAAAGTACCTCTTCAGTTAATTAAATTTGTACTTCATAGTGCGGATTATGAAAACTTAGAATTAGTCAATCAAAAAACCCTCAAGGGATTAACACAATACTACTATACATTCGCCTATCCTCCAGGAATGGATCCTATACCAATTCCTGAAAATTTACAGCAACTAAGTAGCCCAATTTCGACTAAAAAGAAAAAACATGAAAAAGCTGAACAAAATTTCATTGTTTTAACTGATATTAAAGCAAAAGAAGGAGTTATCGAAGAATTTACTCCACGTTTACGCAAAGAGATCTCGAATCAAATTAATGAAATGTTAAACGAATCTGATTTTGCAAGTGCACCTATAGATTTCGCAAAAATCATTCCTGCATATGGAAAGGACGTTAATATTTATTGTGAATGCGGAGAAGTTGCTGAAATCATAAACGTGCAAATATGTACTTGGAAAAATGAATTTCAGTATTATTTATTTGAAAGTGCTCGATGTAATTGTGGAGATAAGGTGTACGTTTTATCTTTAACTGATGATATATCTTCTTCAGTTCCTGAAGAATTAAGAGACATTTTTTCGAGCTAATTTACTTTCTTTTTTCTTATTTATTTAGTATCTTATTTATTATTCCACAATTTCAATTTAATAAAGTAGTAAATTATTTTCTCTTTTTAATTTTCGAATGCCAATCATATAAAAGCTTGTATCCTCGAACGGCTCGTTCTACCTCATTTTCAAAAACGGGAATTTTAAGATCTGAAGCCGTTTTTATAACTCTTTTTGATCCATCACGTTCAGCTTGAATTAAAACAGTTACGATCGGTTTATTTGGATAAGATTCCTTTATGTTTTCAAATATATTAAAATCAAATTCAATCTCCACAAAGAATTCTAAAGCTAGAATCAATCCATCAACGGCGTCATCTTGTAGGAGAGCATGTGAGGAAGTATTATAGATACCACATATTTTGGTACCAACGAATCGGTCAGGTGGCCAATAATCAACAGGATTTCCTAAATTGCACGTGGAGCCACCAACTTTATCTAAAATGGTTTGTTTGTTTTTATTAGATAGTTTTGCTATTGATAATCCCTGTTTACGCATTTCTTTAATTATAATATATATTGCTCCAGAACTAGGTCCAACGATTCCTAAAGCAGGTCCTTTCGGTTCAGGACACCATAAAAAAATTTTCGCAAATTCAAATAATTCTATATAATTTGATACCATCATTCCACCGGCATGGCTTAATTGCTTCTCTCTTGAAAAGTCCTTGCCCACGTAGAAGAATAACACGGGTTTAATTGGAGAAATTATTTTAACTGCTTCTATTATTCTATCCGTGATTTCTCTGAGAAAAAGTAAGATTATTTGAGTTGATTCGTCTTCCATGAAATAATCTAAAACATCTGCATCATCTATATCGAACCCATATCCAAGATGAATCACTTTAGAGATGGGTATATCTTGAGATGGTGCCCACCAGCCCATCGCACCGGCCAATCCTCCAGATTGAGCGATAAAACTAACACCCTTTTTAATTTTTCTATGCTTCTGCATTAAATATTGCCGTACGGGTATAATCGACGTCGTAAAGTTATTTACGAAATTAATGATACCAATCATCGAAGGTCCCATATAAGCTACGTCGTATTCCAAACTTATTTTATTTAATTGTTCAATAAGATTTGCCTTTTCGGTATCCAAGCGTAATTCTGATTCGATGACTATATTCTTCACGCCAAATTTTGCTAATTTTTCAAAAAGAGAAGCAACGTTTTTACTTAAGACTATAACCGCTAGTTCAGGTATCTCCGGTAATTCCTCTAGTGAATGATACGATTTAACTCCTAAAATCTCATCAGCATTTGGGTTTAGTATGAAAATTTTCCCTCTATAAAAAATTTCTAATAAATTTTTAAGGATAGTATAAGAAAACGTCTCTGTTTTACGAGATACGCCAATTATTAGAATACTACTCGGATGAAAAAAAGGATCTAAATTTTTCAATATTTTTCTATAATAATAAGAAATTGGAAAGATAAAAAATATAATGGTTATTTTTATTTACTCTTTACCCTAAAAAGAGAATTTACTACCAATTATGTTGTAGCTATTTCATATATAGGGATCTCTCTCCTCTTAGCAGCATTATATAGGGGAAGCCCTGATCGTTTTAAGATCTCTGGAGTTTTATATTTTAAAATAACAATTTGAGCACCACAAGAGATC
>JAGXNU010000032.1 GCA_019894815.1 Promethearchaeota archaeon | reverse complement strand
CTCTTACATATATGAATGCCACGATTATTGTATAAATTCACTTGAAAAACCTTATTCCTTTTATATTCTAATAAATTAGAAAGAGTTTTACCTAATACCATATTTCTTACATGACCAAAATGAAGAGGTTTGTTGGTGTTTGGTGAGGGATATTCAATTATTATTCTAGATTTATCAATTTTGTTGGATAATTCTCTAGACCTTCCATAATCGCCCTTTAATTCGAAAATGATTTCTAATATATATCTAGATTTAATTGTAAGGTTTATATAAGGTCCAACCGCCTTGATCTTCTCTATAAACTCAGGTAATTGAATTTTTTCACTCAGTTCTAGCGCTATTAAATTTGGCGCTTTTTTCAGAAATTTTGAAAGTTTGAAACAAGGAAATGCATAGGTGGAGTCAATTTCTAGAGGAGGAATTTCTATTGATGATTCTATTTCTTCTATGCTAAGATCTGAAATATGCTTTTCCAGAACCTCTGCGATTGACTTTTTATCAATAACTTTCATTTTCAGTATCCGTTTGAAGCCAAAACTTTCTATTTCTCTATTGAATGAAACTTTTATCTGTTTTGTTAAATATATTTACAATATCAAACAAAATTTCCGAAATCATTAAAACATTTTGAATTAGGGTAGGATTATTCTTCTGATAAAAAGTAAAACATTATAAATCGAACTGAATGTTTATTAATCATTTGAAGTAATTAATATTAAACAGTAAAGGTCGAAATAGAACACAATTAGTGCGATAATTGATCCAAAATGACTTTAGAAGAAAGTGAAGAGTTGTTGCTTGCAAAGGCACGAGAAGAGGAAAAAAAATTTAATTGGATTGAAGCAGCAGCGTTATATGATAAAGCTGTCAACTTTTATTTAGGTGAAAATCTAGTTGAAAAAGCTGCTAAATGTTATAAAAATCTTGGATATGCTCATTTCCGAGGTGCTAACACAGTAGAAAATGCAAAGGAGTATTTAATACAAATTCAGAGCGCTATTAAAGCTTATAAAGAAGCAAATAATCAATTTAACCAACTTGGAATTAGATCTGCAGAGCTTGAATGCGAAGGAGAAATTTTTTTGACAAACGGGTTTCTAGCAACTTCTGATATGGAAGGTCAGAAGGCATATCATCAAGCTATTAAACTTTTTAGTGAATCAAGTGAAATATATTCCAATAAGGGTGATAAAGAGAGTTTTGCTAGAGTATTGGGCCGTATAGCATCAGCTTCATATTTACTCATGTCTTATAATATTGATCAAGAAGAATATGCCCAGGTTGTACTACATGGAATTGAATCTGCTGAAAAAGCTAGGGAGATTTCAAAAGAGATTGGAAATATACAGATTTTGTCTGAGTCATTGAATATGCAACTATTGATTGGTTTCTACGGAGATTCCGTACAAAACTTTAAAAAAGATGATAATTTTAGGGAAAGGACCAGGATATTCTTGAAAGAATGTAATAATAGTATTCCGGTTATTGAAAACTCAAATGATCCAGATGCTCTTAATTTTATTTACTCAGCAACAGGGGTTTGTTATTGCCTATTTGGATATCAATTCATCGAAGATGAAAGAGAACAAGAGGAGTACCTTGATAAGGGAATAGAATTACTAGAAAAAGCTTTAATTTTTGCCAGAAAAACGAAGAGTAAATTTAATACACTAGGGTGTTTGTTTTTCATAGATTATTTTGCACTTTATAGTGGTAGAGTCGGTTATCTCCAGAAGAGAATTCTTAATGACATCAAAGACTGCTTGGAATTAGGGAAGATCTATGCACATTCTTATAATATGTTTTGCTCCCTGGCAAAAGTAATACCTGCACTTTATTATACCAATTCTTCACAAAGGAGTTTTTTTACTACGGCTCAACGCAAAACCTATGCTGAAAAAGGAATCCAACATGTAAAAGAAGCAATGAGTGCACCTAATTACCCTAATATTTTAGCATGGTTATTCCAAGGTTTGATTTTAGCTTACTCTCAACTTACTATTCTCGAGGAATCAAAAACAAAACAAGGAGAATATGCCCAGATTATGCTTCAACACGCAGAACAAGCAGAAAAATTCGGTTTAAAGTATGAAGGAGGATTTCCTCAGGCTGGGGGTTACACAAGTCTTTATAAGGCTCATAAAACTCTTGCGGATATTGCTACAAAGAAAGAAGTTAGGATCTCCCACCTTAAGAAGGCGATAGATGCCCAAAAAAAATCAATCAATTATGCTATCTTATCTCGAACTGGTGCTCTTACGGAGCAAATGAGACTTGGATTATTATATGAAGAATTAGGCATTATAACGAGAGAAACTTCCGATTTAAACCAAGCAAGAGATATGTTTCTCCACACAATAAAAGAAAGCCGTGATAGAAGTTACCATTCATATGAAGCAGCAAGTTATCAATATATAGCTCGTATAGAAGATCGCTTGGGTAATTACATGCTTTCTGCCGAAAATTACAAGAAAGCTCAGGAAGCTTACAATAAGTCATTGCAAATGATAAAATACAAACTTTTAAAAAATAGAATCACTGAGAAATTTAATTACGTCAAAGCTTGGAGTTTTATTGAAGAGGCTAAATCGTATCATACTCGTGAAAATCATAAACAATCCAAGGAATATTATAAGAAGGCTTATAATATATTAAAAGACTTACGCAGTTACGGTTATGAAGCGTCTTATTATTCTGGATGGATATCCTTGGAGGATGCAGAACAACTGAGTAAACAAGAAAAGCATGAAGAAGCTATAGATAGTTTTAAAAAGACAGGAAAAATCTTTGAAGAAACAATTAAAACATTAATAAAGTCCTACGAGCGATCAAGAGAAAAGTTTGATAAAGAGAGAATTGATAAATTTGAAAAAATAGCCCAAGTAAGGGTGAATCATTGTAACGCGAGAGTAAACCTTGAAGAAGCAAGAATTTTAGGAAAGCAGGGGGAACATATTGTCGCTGCAGAAAAATTCGCTCTTGCCTCCTCTCAATTCAGAGATATTTGCATTATATTCAAAATTAAACGAGAAAGAGTGGAATTAGAAGCTGTTTATTTCCTTTGTAGAGCTTGGGAAAATATGGAACTAGCTGAAGAATATGGAGACCCTAAAAGATTTTCTGAAGCAGCAGGATTATTTACAGAAGCTAGTGATCTTTTCACAGATAAGAAATTAAAATTATTAGCGTCTGGAAATTCAACCTTTTGTCAAGCTCTTGAATATGGATGTAAATTTGATGAATCTATTGACATCGACCTCAAAAAAGATTTATATCCAAAAGTTAAGCAGATGCTTAGTAAAGCAGCTAATTCTTATGAAAAGGGAGGATTTGAGAGTGGTGCTGACTGGGCGCAAGCTACTTCTATATATTTTGATGCTGCATGGCACTTAATCAAAGCTGATGAAGAAACAGATTTTCAGGAAAAAGGAAAACTTTTAGGTATAGGGGCACGATATTTAAAGTCTGCAGTGGAATTATTTGGAAAAGCAGGTTATAAAGATAAGGAGAAAGAAGTTCAAGATCGATTGAATAGGGTTGAAAAAGAAGAATCCATCCTTATTTCAGCACTGAGTACTATAAAAGAGCCTTCAATTTCCAGAAGCACCATGGGTATAGTAGCACCTTCTTGTCCTCACGAAAGCAGCCAATCACCTCGATTAAGCGAAACCCGGGAGTTCAGCGATGAAGAAAGACGAGTTCAATTAGAAAAAATTGATGGGAAGAAATATCAATTAATCTATAGAGATTTATTTAAAGAATTTCCTAAAATTCAAAAAAGAGAATGTAGAGTAGGGATTGCCCAAATAGGTGTTTCTGAGACAGGTAACATTATGAAAGAGCTATTTGAAATGAAATCTTCAGGACTTCTAGGTGTAAAAGGTAATAAAATTAAAGAATTAAGATCCAAAGTTAAAGTTATGATTGATATGGCACATAACGATGGAGTTAATATCCTACTCTTCCCAGAAATGACAATAGATCTTAACTATGGCGAAATTCTTGAAGAAATAGCAGATTTGTCTAAATTATATGAAATGTATATAATTCCGGGTTCGTTTCATGACCAAGAAACAAAAAGAAACATCAGCAAGGTTTTTGGACCAGAAGGAATTCTCTGGGAACAAGAAAAGCATATCCCCGCAGTTATTAGTATTGGAGGAGGAGCCAGATTTAAAGAAGGGATAGAAGTTAGTAAATTACCTCGTAATACAATCGTATGCAATACAGAATATGGAAGAATAGCCATCGCGATTTGTAGGGATTTTCTTGACATGGATTTAAGAGTAGAATTAAAAAACTTTGAACCACCAGTAGATATTATTCTGAATCCTGCATTTACTCCAGTCACAGCAGATTTTAAAGCTGCACATTTTGATGCCCGTCGATCAATCTATGCATATTCATTTTTCGCTAATATTGGAGAATTTGGGGAATCTCTCATTTATACACCCGAAAAAGATCGAACTGAGCGAAATATACCACCCAAAGAAGAAGGTTTAATTTTCAAAGATATCGATTTGTTTAAACTCCGTTCTGAACGTAAAAAATGGGAAAAAGAACAAAGCAAAGAGAGAGGATTTATCCAAAGCACAAGATAATTTTTACTATCCAGCTATTTTTCATAAAAAAAGTAAAAACAATTTTAAATTGGGCTGTTTGTTTATTAGTGAAACTAAATAGTGTGGGTCCGATTAGATTAAAAATAAATTTAAAAGATATTTATTACTCTAAAAATTAATTCGTGAAAACCTAGATAATGTTCTCTAAAAGTTTTTTAAATGGTGCAAAATAAACAAGAAAAATTTGAAATTATTGAAGATTTAAAGGTATCTTTTTATATGATCATTGTCATTATTGCTTGTTTTCTAATCATTATGTCAATTCTTACCTATAACATAATTGCTGATGGGGTACTCGGTGGCACAGTTATGTTGGGTTTTATCTGGTCAGTTTCAATCATATTCTTAATATTAATAATATACTTTACGCGAGGATTTACAAAAATAAGATCTTTCATCATTAATGAGGATGAAATTAAAATTTCTATACCAAATAGACCAGAATTTCAAATTTTATGGTAAGAAATAGAAATACTTCAAATCAAGAAACACGGATTTGGTAGATCTCTAATGATTGAGTTAGTTTTTGCAAACAAAGAAGCATCACTAAGTTTTAGATATAAACCCGGTAGTGATTTTAGAGTAAGAACCTCTAAAAAATTATATGCGGCATTAGAGAATTGGTGTGAAATAAAGGAAAAAGATTTTTCAGGATATAAACGAAGAGAAAGCATTTCTAATTAGGTTTGAGTTTTGAATTTAATCAGGATTAAAATATATTTTAGAATTTTTACCGAATTCTATAATGAAAAAAATTTTGAAGAACTAATTAAATCAACGCCTTTTAACAAGCGGAACTTATAAGAAAAAGGGGAGCGAATTACTGGGCTGTATGAAAATAAGAATAAATGCTAAGTAAAAAAATCACAGAAAGAGATCCTATAACTATTAAATTTATTTCGATATAATAATTAATATGAATAAAAAGATAATATCATATATTACCATCTTTACACCATTTTGATTTATTTATAAATCTGTGAGGTTAGGTAAATGGAAGAATTTAAGTGTGAAGTACTCATTATTGGCGGTGGACCTGCAGGGTTAAGTGCGGGTATTTATTGTGCACGAGCTAATAGAGATGTAATTATTCTTGAGGGAAAAGAATTATCGGCTTTAGCACGAACAAAGGAAATACAAAACTGGCCGGGAGAGATAGATATCAAGGGGAAACATCTATTAGCAAAGTTTAGAGCACATGTTGAGAGCTATTCTGAAAATGTCAGAATTATAAAAGGTGATGTTATTTCACTGATGCTTGGTATGGGTGTAAACATGACGTCTACTAGAACAGCCAATATAACTTCTGATGTTGTTATAATAGCTACAGGTCGAGGACAGCGCAAGGAAATAATAAAAGGGGAGGGAGCTTTACTTGGTTATGGAGTTTCATATTGTGCATTATGTGATGGACCACTCTATAGAGATAAAGTGGTTTATATGTATGGTAATGATGAGGAAATGTTAGAGGATGCTTTAGAATTGCAACAAATGGGATGTAAAGTTCATATAATTACCAATGTTGGTATAGAGGAATTACCTGATATAGTATATGAAGTAAAAGATGCTGGGATTAACGTTATAGAAAATATGGAAGTTATTGAAGCCGTACCACGTTCAGATGGAATAATTCAAAAAATTATAGCTAGAACGGCTAAATCAGAGTCGGAAGAACCTAAAGAAATAAAAGAATTTGACTTAAATTGTCTTTTTATCTTATCTCATATTTCTTCTAATTCAATTTTTAAGAAAGCGGGGGTTGAAATAGATGAGAAAGGCAACATTAAAGTTGATGAGGAACAAAAAACTATTCTTGAAGGAGTCTTTGCTGCGGGTGATTGTACTGGTGGTCATTTTCAAGTTGTTTTTGCAACAGCAGAGGGATCGCGAGCAGGAATTAATGCTGCTAAGTATTTACGCCAATTAAAGAAAGAGTAATATAAATTTTTACTATTCTTTCTAAATATTATCTCGATATTACTTCGTATTATGTAATATCACAATAATATTGTATTCATTATGGTAGAGTGCAAATTCTCCGACTTCATTGAAGATTTTTTAATCTCCAAAGAAGTAGAAGAGGGATGTGCAACATCAACTATTAAAGCATATCAATATGATCTTGATAAATTTATAAGTTTAGTGGGGGATATTGATATGAATTCTCCTATGGTTAGGCAGAGGATTCGGTTATTTTTAAAGAAAATCAAAGATAAGGGGTATACAAAAAAAGGGATTGGCAGAAAAATTGCCTCGTTACGGTCCTATTTTAAATTTCTGACCCTTAACGAGTTCATTGATAAAAACCCTATGAGTACGATTAAGTCTCCCAAGATAAAACTTGAGGAAGCCCTACCTAAATTTCTTGATCTTTCAGATGTCGATGTGATCTTTAAAAAATTAAAAGATAGAACTTTATTCAACTCTAAAAAAAGCCAGAGATATTATTTAACTATAAGATTGCTTTATTCTACTATGGCTCGAGTGAGTGAATTATGTAATATTAAAATAAACGATATCGACTTTAATAAAGGATACATACGCTTAAGGGGAAAAGGTAATAAGGAAAGGATTGTCCCTGTAGATAATAGAACACTTGAAATTTCCAAAGAGTATCTTAAAGATAGAATTTCTTATGATTCTGAAGACTTTTTGTTAGTAAATACGAGAAATCAGAAGTTAAGTCCTCGAATTATACAAGGGGATATAAAATCTATTAAAGAAAAATGTGGGTTTCCTAATTCAAAGATTGTGACACCTCATGTGTTTAGGCACACTGGTGCAACACACCTCAGACGATCAGGAATGGATATTAGTGAGCTCCAAGACATCTTGGGACATTCAAGTCCTAACACTACACGTATTTATGCAAAAAACGACATCACGAAACTAAAACAATCGTATTCAACGATGCATCCATTAAACAATTCAGATAATTTCTAAGGAGAAATTTTTAATTCTAAAAAATTATTTTTATAAAAAAAACAAGATAAGTTCATAAGAATAAGAAAATTTAAACTTAATTTCTACCATTATTACTTATACATTCACAATTAATTCTTAATAAATCGATTTAGTATGGATGAAGATGCATTTAGAAAACAATTTATGAAAAAATCAGTTTTTCGGCAATTAAGTTCTCTTGATAAGAGTATTGTACCAGAAAAGCTATTCTGTAGAGAAGATGAGGTAAGTACATTAATAGTTAATTATAGGAGAATACTTGAAGAAGAGGAACAACCCTCAATTAATTGCTTAATATTAGGAAAGGGTGGAGTTGGGAAGACATGTACAGCGCGGTATTTTGGTAAAAATTTTTATACAATTGCAATTGAAAAGGATGTAAACCTCTTTCTTGAGTATTTTGATTGTATCAATTTCCGATCTAAAAGTAAGATCATTAGAGAACTCCTCGCCAAATATACTCACGGTTCAGGACGAGGGTATTCAGATGACGAAGCATTAAAGTTAATCCTCACTAAACTAATTCGAGATAAAGGTTATATGCTATTAATCATTGATGAAGTCCACCTACTTAAACCAGACGAAATCTTAGCTTTTTTAAATATCGCAGAAACCTTTGGACATCAAAATGCAAAACTGTCAATTCTTCTAATTTGTAGGGGGACAGATTGGATGAGGATTGAAAGTGAAAGAATCTTAAGCCGATTAAACCAGAAAATTGAATTAAAACCATATAATTTCGAAGAATCGATGAAGATCCTACAATATAGAAGTGAGATTGCTTTAAAGGAAGACGTGATAGATGAGGATCTTGTCACCATGATTGCTCAAATTGTCGTTGAAAACAAGAACATGAGACATGGGATCGAAATCTTAAGAAAAAGTGGATTATTTTGTGATAAGGAAGGTTTTGATCACATTACCGCTGAGATAATCAGAGAAGCTTCTGATGATGTATATCCAACATTTAGAGCAGACATTATTGATGGTCTAAAAGACCAAGAACTTTTAGCATTATTAGGAATTGTAAGAACATTAATAAACAATGGCACCCCATTCGCATTGGTAGATGATGCTTTTGAAGAATATCAATCGATTTGTGAATCTTATTCAGTAGAACCTCATGTAAAAATGAGTTTTAGAAAATATGTTCGCCAATTAGCCCAACTTAAAATAATCGCTTCTAAAACTGTAAGAATAGAAGATGCTACTCGTGGGAGGCATTTAGAAATAACTCTATTAGATATTCCGGCAGGAAAATTAGCAGAATTATTAGAAGATATTTTTGAAAGAAAATTTACAAAATAATATCAGAAAAAGAATTAAAAAGCTCAACTTCATCTTATAATCATTAATAAGGCGTTTTTAACTAATAAAAAAAAAATCACATTTCTTTCTTATCATTCTTTGATGCCGAATACCATTCTAACCACTCTTTTCGTCTATTTTTTTTTCGTTGTGAATCATCTGCTTCTGGGACATTTTCACCCCTAACTTTTTTCCAAACACTATCTAATTCATGACGAGTTACCGAGAGACCACATGATTGACAAACGATTTGTTTTATAGCTGAATGGTATTTCATTAATCCTCCACATTCCGGACAGCGTGCCATAGCAATAAATTTTACGAGTATTTTTTATGAGATTTATATTTAACTAGAATAATTGAAAGTTAAAATATTTTATTGTATTAAATATAACAGTATTAATTATAACCTTCAAATTTATTTTTGATGAACAAATTTTAAGTGTATGAAATTTTATGAAAAAATATTAGGATTATGAGTTCTACAAAATCAAAGGTTTATTTCGGTTCGGTTCAACAGGGGAAACTTTTACCAATTGCCTCTTTTGCTGCGAAAGTAGATAAGATTACAGATATATTAATTGAACAAACACCAATAGCAAAAAAAGATAAGGTCGCCATAAAAATGCATCTGGGTTTTAATGTTGGTTATCAAACTGTTCCGGTTTTCTTTGTACGTCGTATTGTTGATGCTATCAAGAAGACAGGGGCATATCCTTTCATTACAGATAATCCCACAGCGGTTTATAATGCCGTAAATAGAGGATATACCCAAGAAACTTGCGGATGTCCTATTATCCCGATTGCTGGTGTTAAAGATGGCTATACTACCCCTGTAGAAATTAATTTCAAAGGATTTGATAAACTCGATATGGGTGGTGTTCTTAAAGATGCTGACGTATTAATAGATTTAACTCATGCCAAAGGACATGGAGCATGTGGTTATGGAGGCGCTATTAAGAATCTTGCTCTTGGAGGTTACTCTGGTCCTTCTCGATGGATGAAAATTCATGCTGTGGCTCAACGTGATAAATACTGGGATAAAGAAAAAGGATCGCCTGAACATGCCAAAAAACTGGTTGAGGCTTGTCCCTATGGAGCCCTACGATATGATGAAACGTATGATAACCTTATAAGAAACTATCATGACTGTCATCAATGCCTTACTTGTTTAGAATTGGATCTTGATATAGGAGCTGTAAAACTACCACGAGAGAGTTATTCTGCTTTTCAAGAAATGATGGCAATTTCAACGAATAAAGTACTTGAAACATTTAAACCTGAGAAAGTGTTTTACTTAAATTTTGCACTGCAGATTACCACGTTTTGCGACTGCGTGGGGGTTATCCAACCACCTATCATAAATGATATTGGGGTGTTAGGTTCAAAGGATATAGTTGCGATCGAGACAGCAACGTTAGATCTCATTAAAAAAGAGGAGATCATTGAGAAAAATATCCCCCCCTTTTTGAAACATGTGAATTTAGACCCTAACGAGGATATTCATCCTTTCACACGACTTCATGGTCCTTACAAGGACCCCTACGAAACTGTGAGATTTCTTGAGAAAATGGGAAGGGGAAATTCTGATTATGAATTAATCGAAATTTTATCTCCTGAAGAAACCGCAAAAATGAAACCTTCAGAAAAAGTTTTCGAAGGTGAACCATCCTTCTTCTAATAAAACTGAAATTAGTTTTATTTTTTTTTTTATCAAATAGAAAAGATAAGAAATACAATTAAGGTTAAGAAGATATCGTAAGGTTCTTAAAGGCCATGTAAGGTAAAAGATTATTGGCAAAGAATTCTCGTTCTTTTGAAATGTATAGGCAATTTTTAATCATATTTATAACATTACCGCTGACATTTCCTAGTTTTATTGGAGTGTCGATTTTACCATTTTTGATATAATATCCATTTCTTATTTCTGCTCCAAAATCTCCTGTTAATTCGCTTGGATTTAAATCAGAAAATGCTTCAATAAAATAACCTTGATCGATGTTTGAAACCATTTCATCTAGCGTCATATTACCTGGTGAGATCTCAAGATTACTTATCCCATTAATGATTGATCCATCAACACTTTTTAGCCCGTTTCCAGTTGATTTTGTATCTTCTAAGATGGCATGCTTCTGATCAAGGAGAGTTTGTTGAAAACTTCCCTTTTTAATTATTGCATTCCGTTGATGCGGTGTTCCCTCACCATCCCATCCATTAACAGCAAGACATCCTTCTAATAAACCATCATCATACATCGAAATATTATCAGAGGTTACTTCTTCATTCATATTAAACTGGGAAACCTTCTCATGAAATGCTTTTCCTGAAGCATGTAATTCAACTACGGGATTAATAGCATCGTGTAATACTTGAGGTGAAAAAATAACAATAGCATCTTTTGAAGGTTTAGGAAGCTTTGCCTTTAAGGTATCTTGAGCGAGTCTTGCCCATTTTTCAATTCTTTTTGGAAAATCTAATTGTTTTCTGTCTTTGATAAAAATAAATGGCCAAAATTCAGATAATTTTCCCATTTGTTGAGCTTTTAAGGAGAATTCAATAAAAAAATATGTTTTTTGTGTCTCAATATCAATAGAGTTGCTATTTCGTAGATATTTATTATCGATATGAATACGGAAACGCCCAAACGTTGGGGTAACATCGTTTTTTTGTTGGATCTCTGATAAAAGTTCCTTTACTAAATCATTTTTAATATTTAAAGGATCATCTATGATATTCTTATCAAAAGTTGAAACTTTCTGTGCAGGCGACTTACTCGGAAAAAAATATTTAGAGCTTATATTAATTTTAGACAATTTATTGCATGTATCAATATTGTGTTCAATTTCTTGAGGTTTTAGAGAATTTCCCTTAACAATTCCAATACCTGTTTTGTTTCCTCTCTGATTGAGGATTCGCAATACATAATCAAAACTACTAACATCCCTCTCTTTATCAACTTTTTCCTTTAAAAAAATTGATTCATAAGCTTTTCTTTCTGTTAGATAAATTTCATATTCTTGAACTTTATTCGCTCTTAATACCTTTTCAATTAATTCAATTTTCTCATTTGACATTTTTACCTCATCACCCAGGACTAATTAAAGCTTCTTTTATTTTAAGATAACTTCCCCCATCAGTAACAGGAACCAAGTCAGCGTGACCTTTACCACATGTTCCACCATGTAAATCCGTTTTATCTTTGCTTATCGCTTCAATATTCTGCAATATCTTTAATACATAACCAGTTAGAGCAATACCCTTTAATAATTGTGTTTTTTCTCCATTTCGAATTAAATATCCCTTCTTGGAAACGCATTGACAACCACCAGCTAAAGGGTCTTCCATTCCGAAATAGGATTTAACGATCATAACTCCTTCCTTGACTTCAGACATCATATCTTCTAGATCATAATCTCCTGGCTCAAAATAGGTATTTGACATTCTTGGGTGTATCGTATGAGCATAACTTTCTCTTCTTCCATTTCCTTGAGGGATTCCATTTAAAACTGAAGCACTTGTTCTATCATATATATAGTTCTTTAATATTCCATTTTCAACAAGAAGATTTTTACCTGCCTTTATACCCTCATCATCAAAAAAGTATGAGCCAATTTGATTCTCAAGACTAGGTGTATCACATATAGTACATATATCTGATGCAACTTTCTTATTCTTTTTATCTATTAGATAACTTCTCCCTCGTAAAACTTGATCAGCTTCCAATCCATGACCAAAACTTTCATGAGCTATAAGCCCTGCCATGCCCGGATCTAAGATTAGCTGAAATCTCCCCGCCGGTGCGTTTTTAGCATTGAGCATGTCAATAGAGTTATCCGCTATTTGCACTAGTTTATCATCTGTTACTTCATCAAAGATTTCAAATCCCATTTCACCACCCTCAGAAAAATAGTCATATTCAACTTTCACGCCACTTTTTGCTATAGGGTAAATCCAAAGCCTTACACGAGGGATAACTTGTCGTAATTGACATCCCTCATTGTTTACGAATATGCGTGTAGTATGTGTTTCCTTATATAACACTCTAGCTATCGCAATTCTTTTATCGTAATTTTGGAGAAATTTTTGAATTTGTCTAGTTTTTTCTATCTTTTCCTCTAAAGGTATGTTGTTAAGATTTATCTTCGGATTGATTTCTTTATTAAACTTCCAACCATTAAATTCAGCGATTTCTTCACCTTTATTTACTACGTTGGGTAATGAATTTTTTATATTTTTTAAATCAGAGAAATTATCAAATGCGATTTCATTCCAGGTACCAGTATATGTTCTAGCGACAATCCCAGATTTCTTTGAATTTACAGAAATATCTTCAGTAAAGGGAGATTTCTCAATCCTTATTGATGAAAATGAGTCATACAGAATGTCAAAGTATTGGTTTTTTCTATTGAAACTATTTGAAATTTCCTCAAAATTAGAAAAAATTTCATTATAGGATTTCTCACTCATTCTATTCTCGCTTATTTTTTGTATAATTTTATAATATAATTCTGAGTTTTATTGAATCAAAAGATCTTAATATTTTCTTATTCCACATCAAGAATTTTCTTAACTAGGTTTTTCTTTTCTTCTAAATCAGCTTGTCGAGATATCATTATCCTCTGAGCTTGTGGTGAACCCGCACCATGCATTGATTCCGTTTTATAACTAACAGAAGAAACACCCATCGTTAAATTCTCAATAAATCTTAATACTCGATAACGATCTTCAACGCATATTCCTTCACATGTCGTAAGGTATTTTTCCAACAACGGTCCAACTTCTTTAGATTTAAAATCTGCTTCGGAAGGTAAAGTACAAATAATTCCTCCTGCTATATCCTCTGCTAATCTCCCGATTTCATAAGGAAATCTTGTTACATTTTGTTTACATACATTAGCTAAGAGCATATCCATTTCATAATTTCCTGCTTCTCTCTGAAAACCTAAAGAACTACATGCAATCCCACAACTATAAAGAGTTTCATTCAGGTGCACCATCTCAACAAGTTTATCTCTAATATGAGAAGCCCTATCAGTCCCATTGTATTCTGAAA
>JAGXNU010000031.1:6950-14401 GCA_019894815.1 Promethearchaeota archaeon | reverse complement strand
GTGGTAAACTTGATTTAGCAGAAATAGGAAAGCGATTAGTTTAGAGTACTTAGATAAAGTTTAGAAAAAAATAAAAAAAATAAAAAAAATATGTAAATGCTATTTCATTTTAAATAATGTCCAGATTTTTCTTGGTTTTTATCAACTATGAATCACACTTAGTATTATTTATAATAAAATATGAAAATAAAAATACTATATACAAATAATCATAAAACTTGATAATAATGAAGTCAGATGTATACTATTTTACGGCTCGTTCTCAATCTCATGAACAAAGCATGAGTAAAGTGAAGGGTCCTCTATCCTTGAAAAAACTTGGATTTGAGGAAAAAATTAGAAGTGGAGATAAAGTAGTCGTAAAAACTCATTTTGGAGCGCTTGAAAACACGAGATATTTAAGACCTTCATACCTTCGATTCCTATGTGATTATATAAAAGAGCTAGACGGAATTCCCTCATTAGCAGAATCTTGTGGATGGGGTTTGCCGGAACACATATCTGGCAAGCATACAGAATATAGCGGTAGAGCCAATGAAGAAGAATATTTAAGCGTCGCTTTACAACATGGATTTACAAGTGAAACGATGGGAGCACCAATTCTCATGCTTGATGGAGTTGATGGAACAGATTATGAAATTCAAAAAATAAGTGGAAAAAATTTCAAGGAAGTTTTAGTTGGGGGTCGCTTACGGGAATTTGATTTTCTTGTTTTAGCCACTCATTTTAAAGGACATTCAGGAACTGGATTTGGGGGCGCAATTAAAAATTTGGGCATTGGGTGCGTGAGTAAAGGGGGAAAGGTACAAGCACATATGAGCAAGAAATTCTCCCTTAAATATGAAAAATGCGTTCTAGATTGTGAGAAATGTGTTGATGTGTGTCCAACTAAAGCTTTATCAAAGGGTGATGATAGAATATTGAAAAAAGATTGGGATAAATGCAGATATTGTTATTTGTGCAGATCTGTTTGTGAACAAGGCGTATTTGATATTGGAAATTCCACGAACGAGGAATTTATTACCCAGATGGTTGATAATGCTAAAGGTGTGGTAGAATATTTCGGTGATAACAAAATGTTCTACATCAATTATGCTATAGATATCACTTGGCAATGTGATTGCGGTTCTTCTGATGTTCCTTTTGTTCCAGATATTGGGATATTATCATCCTTGGACCCCGTCGCATTAGATCAAGCATGTGTGGATTTAACTCATGAATCAATGATTAATCCTCATTCAATTCTTTCTGTAGTTAAGAATCTTCCAAAAAATGCTAATAATGAATGGTTTTCTTACATCCCTCGTTTTGATCCAAGCTCCGGAAAACTTGATCTTAATGAGGATGGTAATATTTCGAAACACTGGGAGATTCAACTTAAAGTTGCCGAAGAATTAGGATTAGGTTCAAGGGATTATAACTTAATTAATGTTGATATTGAGAGTTCAAAGTAAACGTATTTTCTTTTCTTGATAATTTGAAAATAGAAAAATGAAAAGAAAATAGGAGTTTTATTTCAACTAGCTACATTCAAGCCCAAGAATGCAATATATGGGAGACGTGCATTTCCCGAAAATTCCCTTTCTTTTGAGATGAAAAGGCAGTTTTTAATCATTTCTAAAACATTGCCGCTGACATTTCCTAATTTAATTGGTGTGCTAAGTTCGCCGTTCTTGATATAATAACCATTTCGAATTTCAACACCAAAAGAGCCTGAAATTTGATCCGGATTTAACCAAGAAAATTTATTTATGTAATAACCATCATCTATGTTTGAAATCATCTTATCTAATAAAATATCTCCTGCTGCAATATCGTAATTAGTTACTCCATTAACAATGATTCCATTGGCATCTCGTCTTGCATTACCAGTTGAATTCATCTTCTCTAAAAAGGCATATTTCTGATCGTATAATCTGTTTTTCAAGATACCCTTCGAAATTACTTCGGTTTTTTGTCTTGCGTTTCCTTCTGCATCCCATGCTCTGGTATTCATTCCACCTTCAAGTAGTCCATTATCGTACATTGTGAAGTTATCACTCGCAACCACATCACCAATATTAGTACTTGATATTTTTTGATAATGTGCTCTGCCCGTAGAATGAAAACCTACAGGAGAGATTGCTTCGTTAAGAACACCAGGAGTAAAAACAACTATAGCTTTATTATTGGGTTTAGGAATTTCAGCGATAAGCGTATCTTTTGCTATTTTTGCCCAATTTTCTACTCGTTTAGATAATTTAAGGTGATCAATTTCTTTAAAATATCCAAAATCCCAATATTCTGCCAATTTTCCACCTTTCTGAGCTTTTAAGGCGTACTCGATGAAAATTGATGTGGATAGAGAATTAAGGTCAACGCCGTTGCTATTTCTCAAATAAGCTTGATTTACGTGAATTCTGAAGCGCCCAAATGTTGTTGCAACATCTTTTTGATTACGTGCTTCGGATATTAACTCTTCACTTAATTCTTTTTTTATACCTACAGGATCATTTAGGATTTTTTCATCAGCAGTATTGATGCTATTTATTTTTACCTTCCCAGGGAAAGAATATTTTGAACTTGTGTTCATCTTTGATAATTTTTGGCATAGATCGATGTTCTTCTCAATTTGTATTGGATCTAGTGAGCTTGAATTTATAACTCCAATACCTGTTTCGTCTGCTTTTTGATCTAAAATTCGTAAAAAGTATTCAAAATTACTTGCTTGTCTTTCATTATCGGGTTCAGTTTTCAGAAAGATTGTTTCGTATAACTTTTGATCAACAAGATAAATCTCGTATTCACTTATACCTTCCTTTTTCAAGCCACTTTCTATTAAATTTAATTTTTCATTTGACATTTTTTCACCCTTGACTTATTAATGCATTGTTTGCTCTTAGATAACTCCCTCCAGACGTAACGGGTACTAAATCTTCACTTCCTTTCCCACACGTTCCACCATCTAAGCTAAGTTTATCTTTACTGACAGCATCGATGTTCATTAAAAGTTCCAAAACTGCGCCACTTAATGCTGTTTGCTTCAAAATCTTTGTTTTTTCTCCATTTTCTATTAAATATGCTTTCTTTGAAGTACATTGTAGCCCACCTCCTAAAGGATCTTCCATTCCAAAAGAACCATGTACGAGCATGACGCCCTTTTTTATTTCTGAGATCATTTCGTTTAGCTCATAATCTCCCGAGCCAAAGTAAGTACTCGTCATTCTCACGTTAATAGGATGACTGAAACTTTCTCTTCTTCCATTTCCTTGAGGTGTAGCATTAAATTTCTCAGCAGTTCTTCTATCGTAAATGAAATTTTTAAGGATCCCATCCTTTACTAAAAGATTATTTCCAGTACGGATTCCTTCATCATCAAAGAAATAAGAATTAAGTTGATCTTCAATAGAGGGATTATCATAAATAGTACAAGCTTCAGTCGCAACTTGCTTATGTAAGTATTGTTTCAAATAACTTCGGTCTCTTAATACCTGATCTGCTTCTAATCCATGACCAAAACTTTCATGTGCTATTAATCCAGCCATTTTTGGATCTAATATGATCGTAGTTCTCCCCGATGGAGGAACTATCGCGTCTAGCATCTCCAAAGAATTTTTAGCGGCTTCTTCTAGCTTTTCATTTGAAAAATAATCAAAGATTTCAAATCCCATCTGACCCGTTTTTATGAATAAGTCATAATCTGCTACGTTTCCTTCTTTTGCAATAGGCAAAACCACAACTCTTGCTCGTGGTAATACCTGTCGCAATTGACATCCTTCATTATTAAAAAATATGCGTTCAATAAGTGTTTCAGAATAGATTACTCTTACTTGGATGATTCGTTCATCATAAGATTTAACATAATTATATATTTCTCGAATCCTTTTGATTTTATCCTCAATAGGAACACTAGCTGGATCGATTTTGGGTATAACTTCCTTATTGAATTTCCATCCTTCATATGTAGCAATGTTATCTCCGTTGTTTATGACCTTAGGTAGCTTATCATTGATTAATTTCAAACCATCTCTCTGTTCAAATGCAAATTCTTCCCAAATATCATTAAAGGTTCTAGCCACATAACCTGATTTTTTGGTAGATATAGAAAAATCTTCTGAATCGGGGGTTTTTGTAATTTTTGTAACTGATGTTGAATCATATAAAATGTCAAAATATTGATTCTTTCGATCATAGCTGTTTGTTATTTCTTCAAAATCAGCAAATATCTCTTCGTAAGGTTTCTCGCTCATCCTATTTCTCCAAATTTTAAACTTTTTAATTCTATTAGTTGTGAATACTTAACACACATAATATTACGAGAAATTTATAGGTCTAGTTAATTATTAAATATAAAAAAATTAGTAATTGATATAGAAAAAGTTACTCTTCTTCAATTTTTTCGAATTCTTCTCTATTTTCACTTTTTTTCGATACTGATGATAAATTAAATTTTTCTTCAAGAAAAGACAGCCTTTTTTCCAATATAGTCATGGTCTCAATAATATTATTGACAACAGTGTTGATATCTTTTACTTCATTTTGTAGATTCCCCATTTGGTTGAGAATAAATGTCAGCACATTTGGTTCTTCCACTGATTTCAATAACCATTCTATTATATTTTGGATGAATTGCTGATTATCCAGAGAATTAATTCCAATAGAAGAATGGTTCGTAAAGATATCAATATCTCCTAGAGCTACAACTTTTCCTTTCCCATATTCTGTATATGATGCTATGATTTGTTGTTGCTCTTTTTCTTTTATCCACTGTTCTTTTGATTTACTAAAAACTTCCGACCATAGACCTTGTTTTTTAGATTGAAGTAAGGGTCTTGCCTCTTTGTTTAAAAATAATGAACATGTCCCCCCTATTATTAATTCTCTCAACCCATTAGTAATATCGTGTTCAACAAAATTTTCAATTTGAATCATGCTGGAACTCTTTTCATCATCTTCTTTCATTTCTTTTATTAAATTTTTCTCGAAAAAGATCCCAAAATGATTTCCAGAAATATCATTTAGATTAGTTTTTTGCAGATAATCAGCACCATATTCACTAACAAGAATTAAATTTCCACCGACTCGAACGTAATCACATATTGTCTTAATTTCAATATTAGAGAAGTAATTATCAATAGGATTACCAATAAAGAGAATATCAATATTTTGTAGTACTTTATCAGTAATAGCTTCAGTTTCATTCTTTTTTATTTTTAGATTTAATCGTTTTAGAAGAGTATTAAAATTGGAGAACTCATCCTCTTCAATATTTAGCATTTCATTATGACAAAGATCAAAAATAATCGTTTTTTCAAGCATTTTTTCTATAAATCTCAAACAAATTCAAATATAAAAATTAATCCATTAACGAAAACTTCATATTTATTTCGTAGATTTTTTTAGAAAATTCACTATTGTAAAGTTTTTAAATCTTGATAAATAATAAATGATTGTATGTAATGATATATGGAAAATAATTTAGATACGATGTAGAAATATGGAAAAAATGCAAAATACTATTTGTGTATTCGGACTTAGTTATGGAGACGAGGGCAAGGGTAAAATTACAGATTATCTTGCTCAAAAATCAGATATTGTAGTAAGATTTAACGGAGGTAACAATGCAGGTCATACAATAAATGCAGACGGGATAAAATATAAATTTAAACTCATGCCTTCAGGTGCAGTATTGGAAAAAGAAGTCATCATTGCGAATGGTGTTGTCATAGATCCTAAAGTATTATTAGATGAGATGGAAACCTTAAAAAAATTGAAAAAAAAAATCAAATTAAAAATAAGTAGCACGGCACATGTCATATTCCCATTTCACATTAAACTAGATGAGCTGGAAGAACTTAAAAAAGGTAAATATAAAGCGGGTACAACGAAGAGAGGAATTGGTCCAACTTATTCTGATAAAGCTGCGCGTTGGGGTATTAGGGTTTTTGACCTAATTCACCCCGAAATATTAAAGATTAAATTAAACAACTTATATAGCATAAAAAAAGACCTGATTAGAGTATATGAACCTGATTGGGATGTCGATATTTCCCAGATATATGAAGATTATGTAGAATATGGAAAGATTTTAAAACCCCATGTTATTGATACTGCCTTTTATTTGAATAAAGCAATAGATTCTGGCAAGAAAGTAGTTTTTGAAGCAGCACAAGGTAATTTACTATGCATTGATCATGGATTTTATCCCCATGGTACTTCTTCTAATTCTAATTCGTTAGGAATAAGTGCTGGTACGGGAGTACCTCCAAAAAAGATTGGAAAAATTATTGGTATTATTAAAGCTTATACTTCAAGAGTTGGGGAAGGAAAACTAACAACTGAGCTTTTTGATGAAATAGCAACACAAATCAGAGAACAAGGTCATGAATATGGAACTGTTACAGGGCGTCCTCGGAGAGTTGGGTGGATTGATCTTTTTAACATAAAATATGGGATAATGATAAATGGAGTGGATAAAATTGTGATTACACTATTGGATGCTTTGGAAGGCATTAATCCGATAAAAATGTGTGTTGGATATACCCGAAATGGTAAAAAACTTGATAGCTGGCCAATCCATCCCGAAATAATTGAAGAATGTAATCCCATTTATGAAGAATTTGAAGGGTGGGAGTCCCGCACACCAGAAGAATGGGCGAGAATAGCAAGCGTAGGATATGAAGCATTGCCAAAAACAATGAAAACCTATTTAGACGCTATAAAAGAAAAATTACAAACCGAAATTGCTATTATCTCAATAGGACCTGATCGAACTGATACTATTGTTTTAGATCCTTCAATATTTTAGAATTTTCTATTATTAAAATGATAGGAAGTTTATACGTAGCAAATTAGTCCAAATCTATATACGAAATTTAATGGAGGCCATTCTATTTCAATATCGACGCTTTTAACTGTTTTGTCGACGTCTATCCCTACTGCTTCCATCGAAAATCTTTTTTTATCTGGATAATGACAAGGTATGCCATCATCATAGGAACAGTTTTTTCCTTTCTTAAGGCAAATTCTGCAATAACCGTCCCATAAAATAAGCTTTTCGTTGTAAGGTTCACTAAAATTTTGTAAAAAAGTAATAATCTCTTTTTCTAAATAATCTCTGACAATGTCTTTATGATAAAATGAATTTCTTATCTTTTCTTCAGTGCGTTTTGGAAATTCTAGTTTAATTCTTTCTACATGCGCTTTTAAATTGAATTTGTAATATACTAGAAAGAATTTTTCGAACTGGGAAACTTTTTCTTCAAGATAAGGTGCCTCTGGTGGGCATGCCCACGAATGTCCATAGTTAGGACACTTATATTTGGAATTATTACAATATAATTGAACTTTTGGGTCAAATATAATATCTTCCACATTTATTTCAACAGCGGGCACTCATACTCACTTTAAAATTTATAAAAACTCGTTCAATCTTAATTTGAAAGAATTGTTTAAACAAAAAAAGGCTTTTT
>JAGXNU010000031.1:3322-6855 GCA_019894815.1 Promethearchaeota archaeon | reverse complement strand
AGAAAAAATAAATAGATTATAAAATCATTTAATTATTTCTTAAGAAGAGATTCATTAAATTTTAGATGTGAATAAAATGAAATTGTTTAAAGAAAAGAAAAACGAGCTAGATGAGATAAACCGAGAATTCTTATCCGAAACATTAAATGGATCAGCGATATTACATGATGCGGTTACCCAATTTATTGAAGGTAAGCTTAAAAAAGGCGCTTTAGACGGAGTTATTGAGGTGGAACACAAATGCGACGAGATTAAGGATAAGTTTGTACAAATTCTGTTTAAAGATAAAAGAGCCCTTCCATTTTTAGTAGAGGATCGTTATAATATTTTGATGATGATTGATCAGGTAAATGACAAAATGGAGTTTTTCGCTAGGTTTTTAAAAACAAATCCATTCAAACTTTATGACGAAGTTAAGGATGATTTCAGGGATTTATGTAGTGCTTGTTCACAATCTGTTGAAAGCTTAATTAATTGTGCAACTCTTATTGAAACAGACTTTTCTGGAGCATATAAGATAACTTTTGAAATAGAAGAATTCAAGAGAAAGGCTCGAACAGCAAAGTTTACTCTCTTAGAAAAACTTTATAAAATGGATGATAATCCAACAAAGGTGTACATTACATCTAAACTAGCTACCTACTTATACGAAATCGCTTCTTGGTCAGAGGAAACCTCAGATTACTTGAGAGGATTGATTATTAAATATCCAAGCAGATAAAAAGGGAAGGTTGATCAAAATGGCGTTAGAAATAATAATTATTCTATTTGTGATAATTTCTATTATAATCAGTTTTGGAATTGGTGCTAACGATGAGACAATGGCAACTGTATACGGTTCTAAAACTATAAAGATGAAAGAACTCCTTATTCTGGCCACTATTCTCTCAATTCTTGGAGCCGTATTATTAGGTAGCGCAGTAAGTAAGACCGTTGGGAAGGATTTGTTTTCATTCGAAATAGAGTACTCCATGGTTTTGACAGTATTGATTTCTACGGCAATATGGTTGATTTTGTCATCCGCTTTTGGATTACCTATTTCTACTACTCATGCTACAATTGGTGCGATAATTGGAGTAGGCATTTTATTGGGTGGTCCTATTGGTGTAAACTGGCCAAAAATTTTAGAAATGGGAATGTGGTGGTTATTATCTCCAATAATAGGATATTTTGTAACATATTATGCATATAAATTAATCCATAAAACTTTAACACCCAAACTTACCGGGTTTAAAAGTTACGAAAGGTCAGAAAAGTTTTTTTCGTACATGTTATTAGCAGTCATCTGCTGGACGGCTTTTTCTAGAGCAGGTAATGATTGCTCAAACGCCGTAGGAATTGTTATAGGTGTGGGAATTGCTGTTGACCTCAATATACTGTTATTTATAACTGGATTAAGTCTTGCAAGCGGTCTAGTGATACTGGGGCGAGGTGTTATAAAAAGCGTAGGAACTATTACCGAATTACATCCAAGCACCGCTTTTGCAGCCCAAATCCCTATCGCAGTCATTTTATTTTTTGGAACAATATTAGGTATTCCATTATCTGGATCGCACATGTTAGTCGCATCATTAGTAGGTTTAGCAAAAGCTAGACGTGCTCCAACGCGTAAAGGCATGTGGAAAATTGTTTCAGTATGGCTTTTAACATTTCCCATAGCAGCAATTCTCTCAATAATTCTTTACTTTCCTATTAATTATTTTATCTAACATATTTTTATAAAGTGAGTGTCAATAACTCCAAATTCTGCAAATAGCAGATTTAGTAAAATCAGAATATAGAAAAATATTAGGTAAAATTAAAGATTAAAAAAATTAAGATTGGGATTTTTTTATAATCAATTCAAATATAGCAGTTATATTCTTTTTAAAATCAAATTGATCAAATTCAACACCCAACCTTGATCTTAAAAGAGGTGGAATATGATCGGGTTTTAAGAAAATTGGTAGAATTGGTTTACCCATAGCATCTGCTGCAGTCCATTCCTTTTTGACGGGCTCAGAATCTAATGCATTAGGAGAAGAAAATAGGAGAACAACATGACATCTTCCTAAATTATCATTCATGTATTCAATGATATTATCTTGCATATCCTCTTGCCAATAGAGAACATCAAATATCTCGGGGAATTTTGTTAACTCCTCAGCAATTTCTTTTATTCTAAATAATGGTGCATCCTTAGTTGCATAACTCAGAAACACTAAAATTCCCTTATCTACTCCTGTTTGAGTTGTTTCTGTAGGTTTAGAGCTTACATCAGGGAGACTATTTACATAATCTAGAGATTTTGTAGACACATTTTTTACATAGGAAATTAAGATAGAGGAATATAGTCGATCGCTTTGTTTAAAGGATCCTTTCATTATTTTCTGTATGACTTTCTTATGCATATTCTCCCAAAAAAGCTCTATTTTTGATCCAAAATGTATTTCAGTCTTATCTGATGCTATTTCAATTCTTATTGTAAATTCTAAAGTCGACTGGTTCAAACCCACCAATTGAAATGTAGTGGACAAATCACTCTGAGCTCCAATTTCGCTAATTTCAAATTTGTCCCCTTGAATAGTAACTTTTTTTGCTTCTAATTGTTTTATAAAATATTTGAAAAACCTTTCTAGATTATTAGGTATTTTATCTAGTGTGGATGTGTTCTTCAGGATGAATATAAATATTTTGTATATCTTTAACCATTTTGCTCACTAAAATTTATTATTACTTTGGATTGTGTTAGACTATTATTTAATTCTTCTGAGCCTTTTTTTCTAAAATAAATTAAACAATTAAACTATTTCCTTTAGGAAAATCAGATTATTGATAATCCTTCCATGATGAGGAAAAAAGGGTAATTAAGTGGTAATCGCTCAAACAAGGAGATGTGAAGATTTAAATAGGGAGGAAAATAATTTTAAGATGACGAAAACAAAAATTATACAATTTGATAAAATGACTAGTCAAAATACTCCGGAAGGGAACGTGCCCAATTTTAGAAATTCTGCCATTTTTCATGGATTTTTTGGAATCATAGAATACATCCTCATTTTAATAACCATCTTTGCCTATGTTTCAAATATCGCTCTATTAATAGCAAGTATTGTTATCATCAGTGGATTATTTTCCGTTTTGGAATATGTAATCATCTTCAAAAACCCATATTATTACATGTCCTGCGTGGGATTAGCTTGTATAACCGTCTATCCATCCGCAGTATGGATGATCTTTTTTATTGGTTCATCGAGATGGTCCTCTTTCTATGAACCGTTCAAAAGCTTCGTTCTTTTTGCTTTAGCCATTGAGGTTTTATATATTTTTTTTCTCATAAGTGAAATTAGCCATAATAAATACATAACTTATTTTCATAGAACATATGGAAGATCGTTTCGTGGTGGAACTCCATTAACCGGCGGAGCATATTATAGTATACGAGATTTTGATAAGCTTGATAAAGGAAGAGAATTTTGGCAAGATCAAAACCCAGAGGAAATTCAGAAAAAGAATGAGGAATTAAGAGCTTATGAGAAAAGATTTAAGAAAAT
>JAGXNU010000031.1:0-3224 GCA_019894815.1 Promethearchaeota archaeon | reverse complement strand
AAGAAAAGATTTAAGAAAAAATTCTTATTAACACTTCAGATTCTAGCAGTAATGGGATTTAACATAATTTTTGGCATTTCTCTGTTGTTATAATTAAATCTGTTTTTTTAAATTGAGGAAAATTTAGACATATTTTAAGTTAGCGTATTTTAAAAAATTAGAAAAATATTGTAAATCCTTTCTTTAAAGAGATAATTGTTCAAACTTTGCTTGGAAAAAGCGTAAGTACTTAGGTTCATAAACCATTTTCAACCCGGGAATGGATTCTCTTTTTTCGTAAAGGTTTATGATTGAATTTGCTGTATACTCCATGTGAGTATTGGTGTAAACTCTTCGAGGAATCGTAAGGCGTACTAACTCCAACTTAGGAAAGATATTTTCGCCTGTCTCTGAATCTCTTCCTTTCGAAATCGCCCCTCTTTCCATGCTTCTAACAGCAGAATCTTCGTATATGGCAGCAGATAACGTTTGTGCGGGCCATTGATCTCTTGCAAGATGAGGTAAGAACTTCAAAGCATTTAAAAATACCGCAAAACTACCAATAGGTTTCACTATTGGAACTCCTGCTTCCATGAGTAATTCGCCCAAATAACGAACTTGGTTTACTCGATAATTCAAATATTCATATTGAGCGCCCTCCCTTAAGCCACGAGCCACTGCTTCCATATCCCTACCAGCCATTCCGCCGTATGTATGCAATCCTTCGTAAACCACGACCATACTTCGTGTAGCTTCAAAAATATCTTTATCATGAGTTGCGAGAAAACCACCAATATTTACTAAGCAGTCCTTCTTTGAACTATAAATGCATCCATCAGAATAACTCATCATTTCATTTAATATTTTTATAATTGGAGTATTTTCATACCCTTTCTCTCTTTCTCGAATAAAATACGCGTTTTCACTTGAGCGAGTTGCATCGAAAATAATCTTTAATTTGTATTCGTTACAAAATTTTCTTAATTCTCTTAAATTTTGCATGGAAACTGGCTGACCACCTGCCATGTTAACATTCATTTCGACATTAACAAAAGCAATTTTATCGACTCCATAGTTGTCAATATATTTTTGAAGTTTATTGAAATCTACATTCCCCTTGAAGGGATGGGTATTTTCTGGATCGTGGGCCTCATCAATAATAACGTCAACCATTTTACCACCAGGAAGCTCTACGTGAACCTTTGAAGTAGTGAAATACATGTTTCGCGGAACAAGTTGTCCTGGTTTTACTAAATTACTATACATTAAATGTTCTGCGCCACGACCTTGATGAGTAGGAACTAAATATTTGTAGCCTAATACATCTTGCACAGACTTTTCCAAATTATAAAAGTTTTTGCTTCCAGCATAAGCTTCGTCTCCTAACATCATGCCCGCCCATTGATTATCGGACATTGCTGATGTTCCAGAATCTGTTAGCAAATCGATAAATACATCGTCAGATAGTAATAAAAAAGTGTTATATCCTGCTTCTTTTATCGCCTTCTTCCTTCTTTTTTCGGAAGGAATTGTTAGTGGTTCCACAACTTTTATCTTAAAGGGTTCTACTGGTGGTTTCATTTTTATTCACTAAAACTTTCTTTCTTAAATCTAGAAATATATTGACCTTGAAAAAGATTCTTGTGATTTGCTTCCCATCCATTTCCCATTCAAGTGTAATATAAAAGATTTATCTCTTTCGGAGAAAGAAATTAGATATAAAGTGAAGTATTAAGAATTAGTCCTTCTTTTTATGAGCTTTTATCGAAAAAATCATTGGAACTGAATGCTTTAAAGTTTGAAATTCCCAATATCTATCTTCTCTTTGTTTCATATCGGGATGAATCTGAAAAAAACTAAAAGGAAATTCATGGAGAAATTCTAATTCAAAATTAACTTGGAGTAATGAGTTGATTACTTCTCCCATTGGATGAAACCAATCATAAGTTTCAAAATTTTGCAATTTAATATTGGGATCGGCGTACGCTCCATCATCATCATCAAATCGATAAGGTTCTCCATCATTAAAGTAATCATAGCCAACCTGAAAAGCACTATTGTACTTTTCATCGATTAAATTACCAAAAGGATGATTTTCAGTAATATAAAAAGTGCCACCCGGTTTCAGACAATAATCAATTATTTCTGCCCATTTATATAAATCCGGCAACCAGCCAATAGCACCATTAGATGTGAAGACAATATCAAACTTATCCTCTAAAATATCTGGTATATCGTAAATATTGGCATGAATAAAGTTAGCAGGGATATCTAATTCTTCACTTAACTGTCGTGCAAGAGCTATAGCTTTATCTGAGAAATCTACGCCAGTAACTCTCGCCCCCATTCGCGCAAAAGAAAGGGTGTCCATTCCAAAATGACATTGTAGGTGTAAGAGCGTTTTACCATCCACGCTACCTATTTCTTCACTTTCGATTGGAAAAAGAGATGATTTACCCGATTTGAATCCATCTAAGTCGTAGAATTTGGATTTAGCATTAATCTCAACTAATTCGTTCCATCTTCTTAAATTAGTTTTAAAATATTTTTCATTATCTTTCATTTATCAGCACGATTTTATATCCTAACAATTACCATGGCGAATATTAATAATTACAATAAGGATAATATTTAAAATCCAATATTCTGTAGTTCATCTTTTAAATTGGCGACTCCAATTAATATGTTATTTTTCATGTTAAGATCTTTAAAATTGAAGGAGCTATCTTTAGCAACAATACAATTTTCCAATTTAAAGTTTTCTCCAATTTTTACGTTATTAAAGATAATCGTGTTTGATATTTCAACGTAATCTGAAATTTCTGAATTGGCACCGATATATACATTTGGACCTAAAAGAACGTCGTCTCCAATTTTAACGTTGTCTTCTAAATAAACGGGTTCAATAAAAGTGGGGTAATCTCCAATATAATTATCAACCCGATTCTTTAATTTAGCAAAGAATGTTTTCATTAATTCTTGAATGTTTGATTTTTTGATTTCTTCAGGATTTACTATAATTTCTTCAATCTTGGTTAGTTCTTCCTTCATATTCACTCATCTAAGGTTTTACTTTTAATTTAATTTTTTTAAAATTTCTTTAAAATCCTAATAATTCCATTAATTTATCTATATTCTCCCCAGTTTTCGCACTTGTTGTAATGACTTCTATTTCCGGGTTAAAATTTTTAGCGTCAGTGATCATTTTCTCAACATTAGTTCCTAAGCGTTCTTTAAGATCGATC
>JAGXNU010000030.1:14018-14476 GCA_019894815.1 Promethearchaeota archaeon | reverse complement strand
GGTAATATCAAACCGGGTAATATAAGAAAAATAAAAGAGATTCCAAGTAAAGGAGATAGTACTAAAATGTATGGTTTTCTCCTGCCCCATTTTGTATATTTTGAATCACTTATCCATCCAAAGAGGAATTGAGCTGCAGCTATAGAAAGAAATCCCATAGCTTGAGCAAATCCGACTCCAAATGGATGAACTCCATATCCTATTGTATACAATGCGAATAAAACAAATCCTTCAATTCCTAATACAATAGAACTTGAAAGGCGGGGAGTACTATAATTAAGTTTTCTGGAAGTAGAAGTTTCACTCCGTTGAATTTCATTCATACTATTTCATTTTTTCTATATATTTTTGGTTTCGATAGAAAAAAAAAACCGAAATTATATATTAATTAGATAAAAGAGTATATAATAATTTTTGAAATGGGACGAAATTGAAATTAGATAGTTAGTTTTCGTCAT
>JAGXNU010000030.1:0-14008 GCA_019894815.1 Promethearchaeota archaeon | reverse complement strand
TCATCATCCCATCCAAGATCCTTCAGAATAGACTCAAAAGCTTCAGATTCTTTATCTAATACGAATTCAACCTCATATTCAGAAGCGGCTTCAAAATCAGCTTCAAAATTTGGAGGGGTTAATTCATCAAGGGAAGGTAAAGCGTCAGTTGATATAGGTTCTTGGACAATTGTAGGTTCATCAATAGATGAATCTTCTTCAATTTCCATGGGAGTGTAATCTTCAAGAGGGATTGGAGGAATTTCATCATCATACACTTTGAATTGAGATCCTGAATCTATTTGAGTTTGTCCTTGGCTGCCAATTGCTCCCATATCGATATGAGGTTCAACTGTTTTCTCATATTCCATACCAATGGATTTTGGGATTGATACAATGTTATTAGTGCCAGTTTCAAGTTCACTTTCATCAACTCCTTCTTTTTCCCAAACATCTAAAAATCCAAGTAAATCATCTAATGCGGCTTTATCTTCTTCTACAGACGGTTTGATTATTGATAGTTCTTTCTCTTCTATATTGATCCCTAATTTTGCTTTTTCAGAATCATCAAGAGATAACGTCATTTCAGTGATTTCATCCCCAGAAATCAAACGATTTAGTTTCTTTGCTAATTCTCGCAGATATCCTAAGTAGTATCCTATTCTAAAGACATTTTTCAATCCACCAAACATAATATATTCATCGTTAATAGCTAATAGGATGCTATAACCGAAAGTATTATGAAGAATAATCTCTGTAAGTGCTCCGTGTGCTGTTGCTTCACTTAATCGTAAACCTAAATCTATTAATGCCGTACTTGAAGCGGAAGTTGCATCAGCATCTAATTCAGATGATGTAGCAGAAGCTACTTTGATTCCTACTCTCGAAAGAACAGCTAAATTCTCTAAATCTGTTTTTTCTTCCTCATGACTGAGGATATTCATCATATTTTCTCTTATATCTTGAGCTAAGGACGACATATTTCTTCAAATATAGTAAATTTAACTATCAATCGAGTAAACAAATTTGTTTATTAAATCATAGAATTAAGACTAATATATTTTTTTATGTTTCATTTCAAAAAAAATTTTAATGTCATTTGAGTAGAAGGAGGTTTTTCTAACTTCTTAAAGGAATATCCTGTTAATTGAGTAATTAATTCTTCTATTTTCTTTATAACGTCTTCTTGCAATAAGTGATCCGTATTGATTACTAAGATTTTCGTTTTATCGTTTCCTGAAATTAAAAAATCATCATAATATGAAAGGATTTTGAGTAAATAATCTCTTTTATGTTCATTCCACTCCTTTCTTATTACTTCTAAGGACCCTCGTTGATATATGCGCTTTAAAATAGTATCTGGTTCAGCTGTAAGGTAAATAACGTAATTTTCTCTCCAATCTACAGAATTGTACATATTTAATATGAGATCATAATCTTTACTCTTGAGTTTTAGACCTTTTGAGTATATCAAAACGCAAACTGGAGTTCTATCAAGAATTATGATCCTACCATTATACATTTTATCAAAATTAACTATATTCTTATTCCGACGGGTTAATTGCTGAAGGAAATGAAATTCACTCCTAAATCCAATATTTTTGTCAGTAGATCCGAATGGAAAAGGTGGGTTTTTAATGTAGCGTTCTGGAAAGAATTTAAACTTATTATTGTCATTAAATTTTTTCTTTAACATGTTAAACACAGTAGTTTTACCAACACCGTGAGCTCCTGCTATCGAGATGACGACGTTCTCCTTTTTTCCTTTATTTCGATAGGTTTTTTTACCCAAATTTCAATACTCCAAGAAGTTTATATGATTTTAAATTTCATTTATTAATAATACCACTAGAGTTATGTAATTTTTCTTATTATTAAAGTTGCATATTAAAGCATAAAGAGAATCATGGAAATAAAGCGATATTGAAAGAGATGATCAAAACAATTAGCACATCATATATAATGCCCGCTATTATAGTGTTAAAGAGATTTCCATTGATTTCATACATAATTCCTAACGCAGTAAATACCAAGAAGTTTATTAGAATGAAATATATTCCCCCCGGGAAAGTAAAAAAGAGAAGAAGTCCAGAATAGACTAAAGAGACAATCAAAATGATTGTAATTCGTCCTGTAAATTTATTATTAAAATATTGTTTTAAAGCATTATGTAATACGCCCCGATAAACTATCTCAGTCGAAATTGTTCCTATACATAGTAAAATTATTAAGGGGATCATCCAAATAATACCTGCATTCCTGATGATTTGATTCTCTTCAAGAATATAAGTTTTAATATCATAAACATTAATTCCAATGTCATATATAAAATCAATCAAAAAGCCAGAAGAAAAATCAATCATAATCAAGCAAGCAGCTCCTATAATCCCGATTAAAAAACTTATAAAGATGTTATTTTTTCCTAAGTATAACCCCATTTTTTTGAAATCATGCTTTTTAGAATAGATATACCACATAGGATAGACTCCAAAAATAATAGTTGGTATTTGTTCTAATAATAGGATTGACATGGTTGTTTCAACTGGTTCTAAAGAACTTGTTTGACTAACAATCAATATTATAATTAAAAATCGAAGAAAAACATAAATCATTAAGGAATTGCTGAAAATACTAATACCTTCACGAATAGTCCACGCATCTTTCTTAACCGATAATCTCTGTTCTGATACAAATTTTTTATTTGTAAATATTACACCCATCTTTTTTTGAGACTTTTCTTCAGAGGCAGTTGTTGGTTGTTTGAGAACTATCTCTAATTTATTATTACATATAGGACATTGTTCCAAGATTGGAGAGTTAATAATAGATCCACATTCAGAACATTTGCGTGAAATTGATTGAGGTTTTTTAGATTGGGGTTTAATTAATTTCGCGACTAATTTCCCACATTTTGAACAATAAGTTTCCGAATCACTTACTTCGGTCCCACAATGAACACAATATTTTATTTTCTTTACAGTTTCTTTATCATCAGACATAATATATCATGCTTAATAGCTAAACTACATCATAAAATGATTACTATTGTTTCTTAGTAAAATATGGAATCAATAATTTTATAGTTTATCATTATCTTTGCTATTTTATTAGGATAATGAACTACAAAAATAGCGGAATATAAAATTTAAAGAGAAGGATCTTAATTTTATCAAGATGCAAGAGATATATTTTTTTGGGCAAAAAACGATATTTCCATCATTAGCAACCCATGGTAGTTAGATATAGAATCGTAATATACTTCACCATCGTCTCTGTTAGCATGAATTAATGCTAAGTGTGCATTGAGTGCCGATTTCATTAATAATACTACTCCTTTATATATCATATTTGGACTCCATATTCCACGATCCGGATTTGCCCACCATGTAGTATCTGAACATATACTCCTATCATAAAACCATCGTGCAGTGTTATAATAATTCCGAATGTTCCATTCTTTGGATAAATCTAAAGTATCTATCAGGCTCATTAGTTTGTTTAAGTTTTTCACAATTTTCCAATAGAAATTGTGAATTTTATTTTCTGAATGATTCCAAAGAGGATAAGGTAATTTTTGTTCTATATCATTCTCAGAAGTACTCCAACTTGATTCTCGTGGAATTAAATTTGTATCACTAATTGGGAAATAGTGATCTAACATGCTGATAAAGGTAATTTCAATCTCTTTATCATCATTTATTATTTCTAATACTTTTTTTATGAAGGTTTTTTCATAATTTTTAAAATGGTGCCCAAAAGTTTCTCCATCCATCGCAGTTACTACATACGTATTGTTATTGTATTGTTGATCTTCGTCTTTATGCACTTTCTTTAATTCCATAGTGAACTCCTTAGCTGTAATATTATTGAAAGAGATCTTATTACTTAAGATATCATCTCTAAAAAATAGCTTCAACCCATTAGGAGATTTATAGATTATATCATATGGCCATGTTAGACTTTTCTCTTCTCCAGGATAAGCAATTCCACTTTGAATCACCCACTCATAACCAATTTCTTTGATATATTTATCAATTTTTGATGATATTGCCATTTCAGGCGGAAAGAATCCCTTTCTTTCCCAAGAATTACCTAAAACTTTACGATTCATATCTTCATTTATTTGAATCTGGTGAAATGCTTCTTTTTTAGGAATTAAAGGCAAAATAGGATGAAAGTTTGCAGTACCCATTATTTCAAGTTTTGATTCAGATACAAGATTTTTAATTAAATCTATTGTATCTTCTAAACCAAATTCATTTAGCATATCAATAAGAGTCCCATTGATATTTAGTGTAAATTTTGCATTATCATATTCTTCCAAAATAGAAAATAGTGGTTTATAACATTCTTTATCAATTTCCTTTAGAACACGAACATCTTGCGTTGGTGGTTGGTAAATGTGCAGTAGTGGAGCCCAATATGTTGTCATAATATTTTTCCTAAAAATTTTAATTTAATATTGAATGTCATTCACAACTTTTAAAGGTTGGATCTTTCAAACCAAGCTCTTCAAATACTTCTATCTGAGGATTTATTATTTTTCAACGATTTTTTCTTTAACTGCGGTACCAAAATGAGTAGCTCCAGGTCCTACATGCACTATAACTTCATCACTAATTTTAATATCAACAACAGGGCGAGCAACGCCGTGATTATCAACAATTTTAACGGTTTCTGCATTTTGGCATATACAATTAATATGAATGACTTCATTATTAATTAACGCTTCTAATTCAAATCGAAGCATCGGTCGCGTTTCAATCTTGACACGACCTACAGTAGCTATTCTAGTATTTCCTTCAATATCAACAACATAAACTTGGTCTCCACCCTTTAATTCACTTAAATACTTGGTACGATATACTCCTTGCTTTTCCGAGGGAACCAGAATATAAGCCGAAACATCCCCGGCATTTACACGAAATGGTCTTGAAGAGACAAATTTTGTGTCAAATACTTCAGCATGAACTAATACAAATCCTTTAGCTGTACTCCCTATGAGCATGCCCTCACCTACTTCAAGAAGAGAAGTTGTATCTACACATACTCGCTCGCTTTCAGGTATATTTTGAATACTTATAACTTTCGCTTTCGTTAAGTTGATCTTAAAATTTGATTGAGTAAATCTTTTTAATTCTTCCAATTCATCCACGTTTTTAGGGGCGTATAAAATTCCATCAACTCCCACTTCTAAAACGTTAAGCATTAATTCAGCTTCTTTAACCGAATAAACTTCTGCGATTAAATTTGTATTGTTAGAATGCATTGCAGCAATAAGATTTTCATAAGGTATAACTTTCCAATCTTTTGCTGAGACAATAATAAAATCAAGTAAACTAGTTTCAGATAGTCCTATAATTATTCTCTCATCTTCTTTTGTTACTAACTCTCTATAGATACCGATTTTTACAGGATTTGATTCACTTTTAGGCATTAATCTTTTTACCTTATCTATATCTGAACAAATTAGATTTTTCACGGGTAATGTAAGATCTTTAGAATATGTGATTAGCCTTTCAAATTGAGAAATTTCTTGAAACATATGTTTTGAAACCAATATATCTAAGAAATTATGATTTAAAGCTTCTTGAATTAACTCTTTAAAATTAGGGGTTTTCTGTTCAAAGTTAAGTATAATTGTCTTCATATTTCATCAACAACGGAAATAAAATTTGGACTATGAAAGATTAAAGATTAGAAATTATTTTATTTATCTATAATTCTATTAAAATATTTAAGTCAAAAATATCTTAATTATTATTAAAGAGAATTAATTAAAATAAACTTCCAATATACTGAGATGAAACACAGTGGGAATTAAAAAGAAACTTTTTCCAAGAAAAGGACAAGAGAAGGAAGAACTTGTAATTAAGGCCAAGGCGCATATTCGTAAGATGGCTCTGGCGAATAAAACTTTTAGCAAAAGATCAGAAATAGCAAGAAAGAATGCAAAAATTGCTTTGAAACGAGGAGAAAGGACAAGAGCGAAGAACTATCTAATCCAATTTAAGCAATATCAACAAAAGGTTGACCGTGCTAACAATATTCGAGCCAAAATTGAACGTCAGATTGAAGCAATTGATGAGGGCCGCATGATCTCAATGACTGGTGATTTAATGGGAGGGATTAGAGACGAGCTACAGACTATTTCGACTAAAGTCGCCCCCGAAAAAATTGCTGAAATTGCGGAAGACTCTGAGGCATATGTTGCTGAAATAGAAGAATCTGCTGATATATTAGCGGGAGATCCTGAGATTGACTTAGCTATTGATGTGACAGATGAATTAAATCAGCTTGAAACCGAGATGCTACTCGATCAAGGTGGTCAGATACCTGATGTACCTGCAGATGACTTACAATACATTTCAGAGTTTGAACTTGATGAGGAAGAGCCTGAAATAAGAACTAAGGCAAAATTAAGCGATGAAATAGAAAAATTGAGGAAAGAGTTAGAATCATAAATTCTATTATCATTTTTCATTCTTTATAGTATTAAATTTTTACTTATTTTATGAATAATATCGTCTACCGTCAAATTCTCGATGTTTTCCTTTAATATCTTCAATTTCTTCCAAATCTTGGCTAATGTTCTCAATATTCTTATCGATAGAGTAAATCTGTTTTTGAAGGTTTTTGAAGGTCCTAAAATAATCAACTTCAGAAATTATCCCTTGATCGAATTTTGTATCTAAAGCTTTCAAAGTTTCATCCAGACTATATTTTTCCTTCTCAAAATCACGCAATTTTCTGAGTTTTTCTATTTCTTTTTTTGAATACGTTCTGTTAGTATTTAAATCATTTGGAATGAAATTATCTTGATTGAAATATTCTGATAAATGATTTTTGGAGTAATCATTATACCTGGAACGCTTTCCTTCATTTAAATTCGAATATGAACCATGATCTCTTTGGGGGATATCGTAAGAATCATTAACCTCTGGGGAATGTAATAGCCCATTTTTTTGAGCTTGTTCGAGTTTTCTCATTAGAATTTTTTTATTATTTGGATCTATTCTCTGATTATTATTTCTGGTATTAAATCGATTTCTTTCATAGTTCTGAATTCTGTTAGGTTCATATAGGTTTTGTGGTATAAAGCGATTATCGTAATAAGGTTGATTATATTGACTGTTAACCCTTGGATTTCCATAAATAAACATGTTTTGGGGATCTTGATTTGGATACACATTATTATTGATTTGTGGGGGGAGATTTTGATATTCTCGTTGAGGAATGGGTTGTGAGACTTGATAGTTCTGTGGTGGCATGTTTGGAATATAATTTGGATGATTTAGGTGTGGTTGATATGGTTGTTGTTGAATTCTTGGAATATCTTGAGGAATATAATTTGGCTGTCCTGCCATGCTTATTGGGATTAGATTATCGGAATTTTGATTTATACTATTATATTGGCACTTTAAACTAAAAAATGAGTTAATAGTTTCTTCAATATATGCAGTTATATCATTTAATTCGATATAGATATTGTTAAGTCTCTCTGCGGTCTCTTGATCATACTTTATAGTATCATCAAAATTCCTTGCTAAAATGATATAATCCAAAACTCGGGTGATGTTATTTGGAGGAAGAGTGAACTCATATCTCCCATAAGGAAATTCAATATATAATTTCTTGAACATTTTACCTTGGGATTTGATTTTAATTAAATCTTTTACAGGAGCTTTAAAAATAACTTCTTTCTTTCTTTTTAGTTTTCCATATTCATGTACAAATGATAAGTCAAGATTCGTAATGAAAAGGATTCCTTTACTCTTTTTTATTTTATCTTGAGTGTTTAAACCATTGGCTAATTTTGCATAAATAGCATAAATTGGTTTTTCATTTTCAGCTAAATTTAAGTATTTTTTATAGGTTTCAAAGTAGAAAATGATTTTTTCAATGAATTTCAAGTAATCTTGGATACTTTCTAAACTTGTAGTAATTGTTTTTATGTTATTAGAAATATAATCTTGAATTGAATCATTGCTCCTTGTTAGATTCTCAAGGATCCCCTCTATAATGATTACATTGGCATTTGGTTGTGAGTAGATATCAAAAAAATATTCCTTATTTAATGATAAATGATTAAAAAGAATGCTAATTTTCTCATGTAAATTTTCTTTTGCATAACTTAATAATTTAAATAGAGCTAGGAGGTCAGCCTCCAAGTGTGGAAAGTGATAGCATTTAATTGGAGGTGCCCGTGCGTTTTTTGTTTTTTGGCGCAAATGGTACAAGTTATTAATAAGTTCGTTTAATGGTTCAATGAAGTATCGCACGTTTTTTATTAAATCCAAAAAACTTTTTTCTAATTCCTCTTTTTTCTCATAAATATTTATTATTGATGTGGAATGACATTTTGGACAAGCTTTTAATAATTGACTCCCTTTATTTATATGTTCACTCTCACAATCCTTGCAAGATCCATATTTACCTGAATCTTTTATTTCTATATTTTTAGAATTACAATCTTGACATACAAAATAATCAATCTTTTCTTCATGTAAGCAATCAGAACAACAACTGACTCCACAATCATCACAATAATAAGCCAGCTTAATATGTCTATGGCAGAATCGACAAATCTGCATGTTTTGTTCCGACATTTTTACATCTAAATCCCAATTTAATTATGAAAAAACACAAAATTAACTAGTACTTTCAATAATTTTGAAGGGTTTTTTTAATTTCAATAAGTATGTTATATATGTAATATCCCTAAAATACCTAAATTGGGCTTATTTAAAAGATTAAAAACGAGATTATTTAATGATCTTAATTTTTGTACCTAAAGCTTGTCCTGGTAATCCTGCTTTTTTGAAATGTGCTCTAACGGCCCCACTATTACCATGTGCTCTAGTAATTGTACCTTTCATATCTTTTCCTGTTGGGCTAACCCATAAAACAGTTCTTCCTACTAATTTATTTGCTTCTTTTCTAGTTTTAATAGTTGGGAATTCTAATATGCAATGTTTTGGGTGAACTGTATGTCGTCCTCGTTTATAATTTGAAATCGCACCCTCCATTCCCAGCTGTTCTAATCGATTATTTAATGTCATAAAATTCCACTTAAAATAGTTGTATCTTTAATTTAAAAAAATAATTAAAAAGATAAAAAATTTACGATTAATTAATTCTGTCCTCTTTTTTTACAAAAAGTAAAATTTTTGTAGATTTCAAATTTATATTAAATCTATGAAAGTTGCGTTTGGAAAGAAGACTATTACTCCATTAAATTTTCTAGGCATGTCATTAGCTGGTTACACTCGTAAAAAACCTTGCTTAGGAAAATTAGATGATATTCATGTTCACGGTATCTTGATTGAAGAAAATCAAGATTACCTCTTAATGCTCTCATTTGATACACTTAAGTTACCCTTAGCTATCGTAGAATACATGAAAAATAAGATTATTTCAGTTTTCCCATCTATTAAGTCAGAGAAAATACTTATACATGCTACTCACACTCATGCTTCTTTTGATCTGACGGGAGAATTTCATTGGCCTGGAGGGGCTTTTAATCTTTTAAGAGGGATTATGTTTGGATCTAACAGAAATGATTTATACATTGTTTGGCTTGCTAATAGAGTTATTCAATTGTTTGAGAAATTATCAAAACAGTTAGAGCCATGTAGGATTGCGTGGAAGAAAAAACAATGGAATCCTGATATTGTCATCAATCGAAGGCATCCAACCAGACAATCAAAACCAGAACTTGGCGTCATAGTTTTCAAATATGTGAGTAAAGATGAAATAATTGGATTACTAACAAATTACTCTTGTCATCCAACAACCCTATCATATAAGAATTTTAAATTATCTGCGGATTTTCCAGGAAAGTATGTTGAACGAATTGAACAAATAACTGATAAAAAAACTCAAGCTATATACTTCAATGGTCCATCTGGGGATCTTAATCCGATTACGACGAGTGGTATAGATTATAAAGCTTTAGAAGAAGAGAAATCGTTAATATACGATCAGTTAGGCACTTATGAAGATACTAAAAAAATTGGTTATATTATTGCTGAAGAGGCATTAAAATTGGCGAGATCTATTGATGATGAGGAATTCTCCGATTCTATCAAAATTAATGCTGAAATGCATGAATTTTGGATTCCAATGAAAGATGCAAAATATTTTAATAAAATTTGGTTCTCTAATAAGCTCTACTATTGTATTAAGAAACTTTTTCTCCTTAAGATTGCCAGATTACAACTTTTAAATGCTAATTTTCCATTTTTTAGTTTGAATAAAAAAGGGCGGAAAATTAAATGTAAAACAATCGTTCAACGTTTTCAAATATCAACTGATGCAAAAAACACTTCAAATAAGATAGATCTAATAACTGTACCAGGAGAATTATTTGAAGATTTAGGAAATAAGATCCTTGAAGAATCTTCGCTTGGAAGAGAGAATACTTTCATTTTTCAAAACTCTCAAGATTGGATTGCTTACTTGTTTACCATAAAAGAATATATAAATTTTGGAGGATATGAGCCATTTCCAACGTTCAGTCCATTTTCTGGTGAAATAGTATTAAATGAAGTTTTGAAATTTTTTCAGGAATAAATCAATTCTTCTGCCATTTCCCAAGCATGAATATTAATTTTTTGAATCGCAGAATTAACATTTTGGTCATTCAGAATAGTTTTTTTAACTTGATCAATAACCTTTTTCTCAATAAACTCTAACTTAGATAAATACTGACTTTTCAAATCCGGATTATTAAGAGTTCTAATGAAATGAGAATGTCGTAGCCAATACCAATCGGAATTTTGTTTTTTATAAGGTCCAGATTTTAAAACTTTTTGATTTTCAAGGGAGAACATGTATGGTTTATATGTGCTCAAACAGGGAAGTGTACTCCCAGTTAGCCAATGAATGGAATAAATACCTTCCTTTCTCAGTTCAGAAACTTGAGATCCTGTTGATTCAAATCCACCATGCATGCATAACCCCACATCATGTTCTCTTAGAAATTCCATCATTAATGAAGGTGTAATTTTACCAATATTATTCTTTAGTAATAATGTAGACTTCCCTTCTCGTGAAAACGGAGATAATGTATTAGAGATATAACCTCCTGAAAAAGTAACAGCAAAATCAAAATCATCATCATCTTTACAATATCCCATTTCAATTGCGTGATTAACAATTCCTTCTCGTCTAAAATCTCCCTTTCCGCGTATTGATATCCCATTAGAGATAGATCTTACATCGACGACCTTCTCAACAATCCACCAATCATCAGCAGTTTCTAAGACATATGCCTCTTTAGAGTCAGCAATAAGGAAAGAATTATGATAAGTCCAAGAAGAGTCCTCATGAGAACATCCACCCCCTTGATGATATTTTTCTAATAATTCTGTAATAATTTTTGTTGATTTATAAGCAGAATTACCTCGTTCTAATCCTAGTCGAAGTAGATCCATCCCGAGTAACCCCTCGTTTCTTAATGGCTCATGTGTGTACACCGCTTCATTTCCAATTACTACGCCATGATTATTTGCTCCCATTTCAGCGCCCCACATCCAAAACGGCTGACTAAGAAGAATTGCAGCTGTTTCTTTTACTTGAGGTATTGATATATAAGTACAATTAACCATATCTCCCTCAACATGTTGAATTTTAGGTGCATACGTGATTAATTGTATTTCATTTTGGGGGCGATCGCTATTCTTGCCAAATATTACATTTCCATTGTCAGTACTATTTCCCAAAGCCACTAATGTGTCACACATCATATTTTCCTCTTGAATCTAATACGAATTTCCCCAATTGAAAATTCAATAAACCATTTGTTAACATTGGAAAGTCAAATATTTTGCAGAAGTGATGTTTGGTAGCTTCGCAATTTTGGAAAGAATATCTTCTTCCACGGGACTATCCACATTTATAAGGCATATGGCAGTTCCCCCAAGTTCCTTTCGACCTAATTGAATACCAGCGATGTTTATTCCTATATTACCTAAAAATTTGCCAATACTACCAATTACCCCTGGAACATCTTGATTATGAAGCATTAATAATCCTCCAAGTAAATCAGCTTCAATTGGAAAGCGATTGATCTGAACAATCTTCAGAGCAGATCCAAATACTATACCCGAAACGGATGATTCCCCTCTTTCTGAGAAGCACGCAACTCTGATCATGCTAGTGAAATTTTCTGCTTTTAGGCCTTTTGTTTCGGTTACTTTTATTCCACGTTCTTCAGCTACTACTCGTGCATTAACTAAATTAACATCTTCGGTTTGATGTTGTAATACTCCCTTTAATACCGAGATCGTGAGTGGGGGTGTTGCAAGTTTTGAAGCATCTCCTAAATATTCTACTCGTATTTCTTTTAGAGGAGAATCAAGTAATTGCCCTTGGAATGAGCCTAACTTCTCACAAAGTTTAAGATAAGGGCGCAAAAGGGGAATTAATTCCGCAGATATCGATGGGAAGTTGACTGAATTTCTAATCATACCTTCTTTAAGAAAATCACAAATCTGCTCAGCAATCAAAATCGCCACTTTTTTTTGAGCTTCAATTGTAGAAGCTCCTAAATGAGGTGTAAGAATCACGTTCGGATATTTAAGCAGAGTATTATTAGACGAGGGTGGTTCTATAGGAAAGACATCTAAGGCTAAGCCCTTAATATGTCCAGATTCCAAGGCATTTAAAACATCAGACTCATTAATAAGTGCACCTCGTGCACAATTAATCAAATAAACTTCTTTTTTCATCTTTGTAATTGACTGAGCATTTATAATTCCTCTTGTTTCTGGTGTGAGAGGCGTGTGATAAGTGATAAAATCGGATCGATTATATAACTCATCAAGGGTTACATGTTCCACACCAAGTTTTGAGATAACTTCGGGTGGGACATAGGGGTCATAACTTATCACTACCATCTTTAAACCTAAGGCTCTTTCTGCAACTACCTTACCAATTTGTCCCATTCCTACAATCCCGAGCGTTTTTCCGGTCAGCTCAGTTCCTAAAAATTTCTTTTTCTCCCATTTACCTTCCTTCATGGAAGCTGAAGCTTGGGGGATCTTTCTTGCCAGAGCCATAATCAACGCAATTGCATGTTCACCCGTCGTGATTGTATTTCCCCCCGGAGTATTCATTACCACGATACCTTTTCTAGTTGCGGTTATCTTGTCAATATTGTCCGTTCCAGAACCTGCACGACCTATAATCTTTAATCGGGTTGTTTGTTGTAGAATTTCTTTTGTAATAGTCGTAGCACCCCTTAAAATGATCCCATCATAATTATTGGCGATTTTAGTTAAGTTCGTAGCATCTATCGTTCCCATCACGTCAATTTGGATCCCTTCTCGGGTGAACACGTCGACTCCAGCTTTTTCTAAATTATCAAGAATTAGCACTTTCACTATTTTTTCCCCTTTAAATTGTTCTTACGAGTCGAAGATTAATGTAATTTAATTCAATAAAAATCATTTCATATTATTGATTGATATTGAAAGTGATCTCTAATTAATTTTTTGATATGAAAAAGACTTGATGAGAGTACAACAAAAAAGTACTCTTTGAAATCTATCAATTATAATTTCTATTAATGCAAGTTTCTCAAACGCTTATGCTTAAGAAAATTACAAGCTTCATATTAACCGATTTTTCCTCCTATTTACTGACCATATCAGCCCCAAACACTTTAGTTAAGTTTATTTCCTTCAAAACAATCATCTTATTATAATCAATTCCGATTTTATTTAACAATATTAATGACTTAATTAAGTAAAAGAATACTTTGATATGCTAAATATTTGGATTTTAACATTTGAATTTGCGGGTGTGGCAAAATTTGGAGGATTGGGAGAAGTACCAGCAAATCAAGCAAAGCATCTTTCCAATACTCATAATATAACTATTTTGATGCCATCTCATGGACAAGTTGACAGACTAAAAGACAAGCAGGAGTGGATTAAATTACCAATATCCTGCGAAGGAGAAATTAATGGTTTACAATTGGGATTAAATACTCCAAAAATGAATTATCAAATATCATTTTATC
>JAGXNU010000002.1 GCA_019894815.1 Promethearchaeota archaeon | reverse complement strand
ATGTAGAATGGTTTTCTAAATAGTTCCTTAAGGCCTGTTATAAAAGACATTTTTTATTCATTTGATAATTATTAATTTAATTTATTGATCTCTTTAATTCATTTTAAATTTGATCTTGGTCCTTGTTAGATTTTGACTATTTCGTGGATTATTAATGCGTTAATATGTGTCTCAAACGAAGTTTAATATAGAGTTAATAATAGTATATGTAAAATTGAATTATTAGCGTTAATATCTCAGTGCCTTGAAAAAGTATTTTAACGTAGCTCTAAATACCGACAAAAAAAGAATTATGCGTTGATTTTGGGGCAAATTTGACAAATTTATTCAAAAAATAATGTTAAGAGGTCTCTCAATATGAGTTCTGGAAAAGTGAAAATAATTGGGGGTTCATTAGAAGGAGACTATCTCCTTAACCAAAACTCTTCTATTAAGGCTCCAAATGATCCACCTCTTAAAAGAGATGATTTAACTCAAATCATGCTAATTTCTGAACAATTTAATCAGAATTTTAAATATGTCAATTTACAACCACTTGATGAGGATCTATATGATATACTTCACAAAGTCATGGAAATACATCTTTCCTTATCAAATAATAAAGATAAATTGCTAAGTAACAATCAAATAATTGACTACTGCATGCTTGAAAGGTATTTCATGAGGAAATATTTGAAAAAAGTGGTAAAAAAGATTACTTGATTACTAATGTGATTGCAAGTATTCAGAATAATCACATAATAATGATAAACTCCTGGCTGCTTCGCTCAGATTGAAAAAATATAAAACTCTTTGTTTGTGTAGTATTTTTTGAACATTAGAAAACTTCTTTGCGACATCTAAAGAATCTGAAATACTAGGTAAACTGAACGCAAAAGGTTTACCACTTTTTTTTAACGTCTTGATCATTTTGGTAAAAACGTGACTGTACAAAAAATGAGGCCATAATGGAATTAATAATATATCAACAATAGGATCTTTGGCTACTACTTCAATACATCTAATGAAGATATCTAGGACAAATCCAACGGCACCAAGATCAACTGGATTCTTTACGTTAACATTTTCTTTTGGTAAAATTTCGGATATCTTTTTTTGCGATTCTAATGTTAGTTCCGGTACTTTCAATCCATTTACCGCAAGTAAATCTGTTGCATTTACGGAGGATCCCCCTCCCGGGGTGATTATCCCCACTTTTCTTCCTTTGGGTAAAAATTGTGGTACCAACAATTCAAATGTTTTAATAACATTCCAAAACTCAATATTATTACGTACAATGACCGCTCCTGCTTGTTTTGCAAGCACGTTCCATAATTTAATTTCGCTTGCCATTGCACCCGTGTGAGAAAATGCAGCGCGTGATCCATCGTTAGTATAACCACCTTTCCAAATTATTACTGGTTTACTTTTAGTGGTCGCTTTCAATTCTAAATAAAAATCATTCCCATAACCAGAGCCAAATGACTCAAGATAAGCCGCAATGAGCTTTGTTTTAATATCATTGTGATAAAATCGTAAAAAATCAATAGCGTTTAAATTAACTTGATTTCCAAAAGATACGCCATATCGATATCTAAAATCACGTTTAGCTCCAACATCCAATAGTTGAGTAAGATGCCCTCCAGATTGAGACATGAAGGATATTCCTCCAGAAATCCCTTTATTAGGGGTAAAAGAGAATGCCATTCCATTTTCTCCATTGAATGGACCTAAACAATTTGGGCCTATAACACGTGTATTGGAGTCCTTAATAATCTCTTTTATATGATTCTCTAATTTAAATCCCTCTTTATCTCCAGTTTCAGAGAACCCAGATGAAAAAATAATTACCCATGATATTTTTTTCTCTACACACTCAATTAGCACACTTGGGATAATCTTGGTTTTAACAGATATGTAAGCCGTATCAACCGGGAAAGGAATGTCTAATACTGAGGAATAACATTTCCAATCCATTATTTTTTCATATTTTGGGTTTACAGGATAAAATGTGGATGCCCATTGAGACTCCTTAAATGCTACTAGATATAACATCGATCCTAAAGTACTCTTCTCTGAAGCTCCAATGAACGCAATATGTTTTGGATTAAAGAGACTCTGATCCAAGCGATTTTGATTTTCCATTATTTAATTAAATAATTAAAATGTTATATTTTTTGTGAAAAATGGTTCTAATCTTACTTTTTTATAAAAACTAGTTGAAGGGTAAAAATTTCATAGGGAGTTTTTATAGTTCTCATTTAATTCATTCTTAGAATGGAAAAAAAAATCTGTATTTCGCCCTCTTAATTAACTCATTTTAAACAATATCTTATGGATTTTATTTTTCTTTTTTTCTTCTTAATTTTGAGCTATAAGTAAAATTTATATGTTAATAGGTCTAATTTTATAGGATAAACTGAGATAAATAATGTACTCAAAACGGATTAAGGATAATGGGATTAGGTATTGATCTAAATTTATTAAATTCCCTCTCAAAAGGGAAGAATCTTGAAAAAGTGCAAGATATCTTTAATTCACTAATGTTAAATATTGAAGAAGCTCTGGAAAGCAAGCCCCATGAAACTAATATCAAGATTGACATATTAGATGAAGAAAACTTAAATTTAAGCGAAACATTTGAATTTGGTGTAAAACGCTCCAATTTTTTGAATGAAATTCATATTTCACTTAGGTGTATAAAATTTATTCCTCAAATTCTATTACGAGAATGTTATAAATTATTCATTATTCCTAAAAATCGAAAGAGCATTCAAGTGCAATTTGTAGTTTACATGATAATAGAATCTGAACTCGAAACTTTGAATAACATTACAGAATGGAAGAAAATTATTAGAAGTCATGAGAATTTTCAACCACATTTCGCAAATAATGGCGATATGTTGATAAAATTCGTTAAGTTAGAAGATCCCGATACGAAAGAAAACGTCATACCTACTCTTTTCCAGTTGATTAACTCCCTCGAGCCAGATTTACTCAATAACACCATTTTTGGTATCATCGTAATTGAATTCATAAATCGAATCAAATTATATCTTCAAAAAGATGATATTCTTGAAACCATAAAAGTTCTTAAAGAAATATTTTTTTCCGTCAAAAATTATCGAGCTTTACTTGAGTATCAAGATTACTTCAAAAAATTTAAAGAAAGTGGATTAATTACAACGGACTTGAGTCTTCGTAAATTTTCATCTAACGTGAGATGGCTAAATAAACATACTTTCTGTGCGCCTAATTATCACTTGGATTGGTTTACTATTAACATGGCAATCTATATTATATACATTCGGTTTCATCCAAGCTGTAGATGGAGAAATATTAAAGTGTTCATGAGGAACTTGCCCTTTTTCTTTTGGTCCCAACTTTCTTCATTTGGATATGCTCGGGAATTCTTTGGGTATATTATCATTCCTAATTCATATGTAGGGGATCTATTGCAGTCTTTGGAGTTTTTCAAAGATACTGGATTCTTCCAGGAAATTTCACTTTATGAACCGGAGACCATGCACTACTACTTGAATCTTAATTATTATAGGAAGCTTACCGAAATGGACAAGATCTTACACTCTCAACGGAAAGGATATCGCAAAGACTTAGAGCTCATTTTCAAGTCTAATTATCAGAAAGAAGTAGTTCTGAAGAAGCTTTCTTTACTTGATTTTATAATATTAGATAGAGTAAGAAATTTATCTTTTACTGGATTTGGATTTGAAAGACGTGAATCTACCCTGAAAGATTTAAAATCAGATTTATTAAAAGAGATCTCCTATCAAAAAAATGTTATAGTTCAGTTAAGAAACGCGGTTGATCGGTTTTCTTCTCGGTTTTCTGAATCACCAGATCTAAAAAAAAAGTTTTTCAATTTACTCCAAAATAATCAGAGATATAGTTTCTTTACATTTAAGGAATACATGGAACAGATTGTAGAATCTTTAAAATTAGCCAGGGAAATCTTAAAGAGAAATCCATCAATAACCGATCCTGTCTCTTTTAAGGATTTTGTTAAAAAAAAGGGAATCTCAACGTCATTTCATGAAAATCTTAATCTTAATAATCAACGAGTACGAAATTTACTGATAATTGAACTTATTCCCCTGTATTTTCGCAATAGAAATCTTTTTGATGAAGAATATCAAGCATTCAAGCTTTACCATGAATATTTATCAATTTGTGAGGAATTAAAAATTTATGATTTAAATTCAATAAAATACATTCTAGAAAATCCAGAAACTTCAACAAGGATTTATACTGTAAAAGAAGAGAAATTAGATTTGATATATAAGGATTCCCAATTGAGAAACATAACAAGTGTAGAGGTCGAGAATAGGCTTGAAGATTTTGCAACTTCAATTCCCCCTATTATATCTCCAAAAATGATTGATTCATTAATTACAGTATTATATTCAACAATTTCATTCATTTTATTGGCCAAAAATACAAAACGAGTTTTAAATTTCATAGAAAAAATATCACACATAGTCCCACACTATAATTATTATGAACTTAACGAAGTTTTGGATGATCAGAATTTTATTTTTTGTCGATTTGGAATTCAAGGAATGAACATGAAGGAAAAATATGAATTCTATTCGATTGTGCATCATCTGTTAAAAGCTGATTTAGTTATTTTTACACGATATATCCATCAAGGATTTTATATAGCATTTTCACGCAAAAATTTTTATGATTTTATCGAGGGCACTTTTTTTTATACACCCGATCTTTATTCAGAATTCAAGAAATCGATTAGAGATCGATTTGGAAAAAATTTAACTCCCTTTAATATTCAAGCACCTAACAATACCGATCATTTTTGGCTCAATAAAACCAACTTACAATCCTTTATAGATGAATTGAACCAAAAAAGAATGATGGAACCTCAACATTTTGACTTGAATCAATTAGACAGATTATTAGATTTTAATAAACGATTAGAATATTACTTGCTAAATTCAAAAGTATATCAAGATTTAAGAGAAAACCCCTTCTTTCAATATATAAATTCCATTCGTGTTAAGCCAATCCTTCAAGAATTCGGGTTACAGAAATATTACTTGTATTTTCAACCATCAGATTTCAATGCAATAAACCCCGAATTACTTCTGATAAATACATTCATCTCTATAAGATTTAATTCGACAAGATTTGATACATATAGCTTTTTGGTTAAATATATTTTCCCGTATAACACACCGAATAAGGCGTATCTCAATTGGCTCCTATACTCAAAGAAAAGTATTAATGAGTATTGTTTATTTTCTATCAAAAAAACTCATGAAATTTTCGATTTCTCGAAAAACATCACGCCAGATGGATGGAGAATTGATTATAATCTCTTTACACAATATGTTCAAAAAGTTCTATTTGATCCGTCATATAATCCCTATAACCCAAACTTAAGAACTTTGAATTTTGAAAAGACTCACATTGATTCATATATCTCACCTGCAAATGCCAAATTTAAAGATTTATTAAAAATATTCAAGAGGAGATCTAATATTAAGAGCTTCTGGGGCACAAAAAAAGGAGCAAAATTAGAACTGGTTGTTTTAAGGCTTTTAAAAAATAAATTAATCCATCCATCACTGAAACTTAAAAATTTAAAGCTAAGGGAATGCTTAAACTTTATCATACCTGACCTTAATGAAGAACAAGTTAAAATTCTTATAAAATTATTCCAGTTCTTTAATGTGGTAACCATTAGGGAAATAGAGGGTGAATTTTTTGTTAAATCTTTTGAAGAATTGATCACTTTCAACAATGGGTTGTATATAAAGCTAAAATTACCTGAAATGGAAATAAGTCCCTATGTGGATGTTATATTTGACGTGCTTGATCATTTGAATATTGAACATTTCATTTTTTTCAGTGAACTGTTCAAGACTAAAGAATGGCTTGCTGAGGTGTTTAAGGGAGTCGATTTGAAAAATAACTATAACCCATTACTCAACTTGAAATGGAATGATTTTGACAAAATTTACATGAATCATAAACTTTTTGGTGAAAATTTCACGCCACAATATCCCAAATTAAATTCAGAATAGTAAAAATAACATGAGAATAGATATGGGGGTCCATATATAAAATATAATATTAAGCGCATTACGTATATAAAAATAAAATTTCTATATCCTTCATTCTTTTTCTTTACTCCTAAAGCATGAAAAATTATATCTTAGGAGTTTAAATAGTTATTTTTAAAAAATCGAAGTTTAAATACACTTTTCTAAAGTAATCAATAGCACTAAATAATTGGTGCTATTATTAAGTGAGGTAATTTAGAAATGGATAAAAATAGAATTTTTGTTGTAATAATGTTAGCCTTAAGCGTGATTTCTCTTGGAATCACTTTAAGTTCAACTTCATACGCCGTCGGATATTTTCCTGGCGGTGGAACTCCTTAATTATACCCCGGGGAGTATGGCTTCATACTTTTTTTTTCTTTTTTTTTCGAAAAAGAACTTCTTACTCGATAGAATAGGATTTGATAAATTGAAATTCAAAACTTCTATATTAAAATAATTATTATCAAAGATGAACTCAAAAATGACAGAAAGAAAAATTTATCTAAATAATAACGTAAAGACCTTAATTAGAATCGCTAAAACTTATAGCGTAGATGGGAAAATGTCTCTTTCTGATTTTAAAGAATTTGCTGAAGAAGAAGATATAATTGAACAAAAATTTTATGCCCATTTTAATCAAGCGTGCTATTTAGGGTACCTTAAAAAAGTTGGCAAAGAAGTTCAGTTCATAAAGGATTACGACTAAATTCCTTATTAACTAATAAATAATTTAATAAATAAAAATGGATTTCAACTCTTTTCTAAGAAAAGGTTATCCCTTGATTCAGCATTAATAGTAAATATGGCTTTTCTAATGCTGATAATACTAATATTTTCTTTAGTTTTATCAAAATTGGTCTATATAACTTTATATAATAAAAAAAAGATAAGAATAAAATAACTATAAAAAAAGCTTCGAGTGTCTAATAAGCAGGTATTTTTGTAGTATAAGTAGAATGTAGCAAATTTAATTACAATTAAGTTTAAGATTCTGCTTTTCTAACATTAATACAGTTTTATTCTCTAAATACTAAAAATCTTATCTACTTTTAGTGTTTCTTGCGGAAATAGGTTCCTCAAGCATGATGTTATAGATTTCATTCGCTCTTCGCTTGATTAACTCTCTTCTTTGAGTCTGACCGTTCTCAGACTTTTGGTATCGCTCCAATGCGATCCTTCGCCATTTCTTTGGCCATGATGGAAAGCCCGTCTTAACGTAGCGCTCCCGATTTGGAAAATCTTGGCACACCCAGTTAAACAAGACAAAGTATCTCTGGAAACCTGCTTCGGTTGTTAGTTTTTTCGAACTTACTCCTAACTTTCTAAGGTGTTGAATGAATCTACCTTCCACGGCCTCCTGAAGTACTCCTTCAACCACGGCGGCCTCGTAGTAAATTTCATTCTCGTCAAAATATTCTCTTACAAGATCAAAGCAATTACCACGACATAGAAGGATTCTATCACTCTCGTTGTGATTAAGTATCCTAAGAGCTTTAATAACTACCTTAAGAATGTGTTTCTTCGGTTCTAGAATGTGTTTCTTCTTATCCTCGTCTTCTTTATAAAGGTCAACTGGAACCGATTGATAAATAATCTTTCCCGTGCTCGTATCACGAAAGCCTATAAAGGCATTTCCGACGAGATCACCCGTCCCAGCGTCATCAATTTCTATTGTTCTTCCCTTCCACTCGCTGGTGGGATTAATAGTGGATTGGCACGACTCTCGGTCTTTGTTATTTGAGACTCGGTCGTCTTTTTTTGTTTCTGTCTTCATTTTTGTTTCTGTGTTTTTAAATGATTGGCGTCATAAATACATTTCGATTTACTTTAAGGTAAATTAGAAAAAAACATCAGTTTTTTTTACAAAAATAAACATTTTGTTTATTTATTGGTTTCTCTAATTGTAATCTCAATTTTCATGTTTGTCTTTTTAAAAATTATAATTAAAACCTGTAGGGAAATAATGATGGATACACTGAAGAGAAAATTATCCTTCCAAAATCCAATGAACGGGATTTTAAACTCAACTACTCCGATAATTGCCTCTTGAGGAAGATAAATGATATTAGATTTATTGTATTCAAATAATATATAACCTGGACTTGATGAAACCGTTCTATACATTCCATCAATTTCATAACCACTATTATCTCCTTTAGTCATGAAATGCCATGTTCCATTCACGTTCAATTTATCTACAACTCTGTGAATAATATAAGAATTATTGGGGAAATTACTCCAAAGTATGGGAGGGAACCCCCTATCATAAAAATAATGGGCACTTTTAATGATTACAACATCCCCAACCAAAATCTCAGATGGATCTTTAGTTGTTGAGATTACTAAATCATTTTGGCTTAGGGTTGGATTCATGGAATTGTTAGTCATATTTAGGAAAAATGGATTTTGGATCAATATTATCTGTAAAAACAAAACTATCAAGCAAATCCCTGAAAAAATTAAGTAAGATTTGGATTTTACCAATCTTTTTTCACCTCTCTTGCTTCTAAATAACTGAAACTGCCATTTTTTAGAAAATAATTGGAATAAAAGCATTGAAATTATAAGAAAGAGAGAAATTAATAATCCATATTCTTGCAAATATCCAATGAAGGGAATTTTGAATATTACAATCCCGAGAATAGCATCTTTTGTTATGTAAACTCCATTTGATTCGTTATATTCGAATATAGAATAATCTTCTGATTTAAATATTGTTCGAATAGAACCATCAATCATGGCAGTATTATCTCCTTTAGTTAGAAAATACCACGTACCATTAATGAGTTTCTTGTCAATTACTCGATGAATGATTTGAGTATTATTAAGTAGATCCCAGAAATCTGGTTCCGCGCCTTGATCGGTATAATACTCAGGTCCCTTAATTACGACAATGTCGCCATCTTGATATCCCGCTTGAATGTCTGCTGGTTCTTTATCCATTACAATAACTAGATCTCCATGATAAAGATTCGGCTCCATTGAGCCCCCTTTTATTATATACAATGAGTCATTAAAGATAATGATTGGTGCTAATACAAAAGTGAATACTAAAATTGTGACTGCAATCAAAATGTAATCCGATTTTTTCATGGCTGTAAATGATATTAAATTTGGATATAAAAGCTCCAATTTTTTGAGAAATTCAACATTCTACTATCCTTATAAAAAAATGGGAGATAATATAGATTTAAAAATATCCATCGATTACTAACGTTTAAGACAAAAATATGACAAAATGATTAAAATGAAAATTGATCTAAATAAATTAGATGATGACTTAGGAGGCGATTGGTTTCATCACATTCACGCCTCTAGTTTTGGTTTCTTGATGAAGTTAGGCGGTATTGAGAACTATGAAGTAGAAAAAGATGATATAATTATCCACAAGGAAATTATGGAAGAGACAAATTTTCCAACTATTAAGTATAATGTTATTACAGATAAAGGTTCTCATATCGCCGATAAAAATGAAGTTAAGGAAATTCTGGGCAAGAGTTTAGTTGATTATGTAAAAAAAAATAAAAAACTCCCATTCGCCTGTAAATTAAAAAAGTTTTTTAAAAACGGTGCTGCTCAAATTGATTACAACCCTTCCCAATACGAGAAGTTTCCAATAAAGATCCTCCCAAAAGACCATGGAATTTCAGATCTCGAGGAATTTTTTAAGGATTTAAAATCAGAACAAGTAAATCCAGCTAAACCTCAGAAGGAGGACAAGGAAAGCGGCGTAAAACAATGGGAGATCGCCAGTTCAAGTGATAAAAGTAAAGTTTATACAGTAACTCAGAAAGCCGACGGTTCATTTACATGTACATGCCCTCAATTTGTATTCCGAAAAAAAGTCTGTAAACACATTTCTGAATGCAAGAGTTAAGTTTAGGTTAGATCTATTAAACGAGGAGGTATTTTTAAAAAAATCTTTTTTTAATTGTAAAAAGCTCCAATTTTTGAAAAATCCACCATGTTTAAATATCAATCTATAGAATAAAATGTGTCTAAAATAATATACTTCGGGGTTCTAATAGGTTGAGACAAAGGGCTATAATTTTCATTGACCACGCAAATTTATTTTATAACTTGTTAAATCTTCAAATTCGAATAGATTATAAAAAATTTAAAGAGATTTTAACAAGGGATGATCATCTAGTAGGGGCCTTCATGTACATGGGCATTCCCGAGGAACTTTATCCCAAGAAGAAACGTTTCCTTAAATATTTGACATCTCAGGGATATGTAATTCAAGCGAGACCGATAAAAATAATTGCAGAAGGTAAAAAAATGCAAAAAGGGCTTGATATTTTCATCTACAGAGATGTTGTAGAGCTCGCTGGTGAAGATATATATGATAAAGCAATTTTGGTTTCAGGGGATTCAGATTTTATTGAAATTGTCAGAAAACTACGAGATTTGGAGAAAACGATTGAAATTTGGAGTTTTAAAAGATCATTATCTCATCAACTTCTCACAGAGGTTGGGGATGAAAATGTATACTTCATTAATGAGATTTTGGGCGATATCACGTGTTAATTAAAAATGAGTTGTCTTTATAAACACCAGTTTCAAATAATAAATAGTATTTTTCAATGGTTCGCTGAGAGAATGGGAAGAAGGATTGAAATAAAATTTTATCCATTCGCAAAAAATTACCCCTTCTTTTTTAAAAAGCAGTTCTTCTCCCTATTTCTCTCTTCTAATTTTCAAAAAAATAAATTTTTGACTTTTGCACTATAGTTTTCATTTTAAAAAGCTTTTCACAAAAGGTTTTTCCATTCCTTTTTAAAAAACATTCCAGCCCTTCTCCCTAATTCTCTGGTAAAAATCCAAATTTTTAATTACAATTCATAATTAATTCTAAACATAAATATTCATAATAAAATCAAGAAAAGTCAAATTAAAGAGAGAGATGATTAAATAATGGGCCGACCATCACCATTGGACATTTATTCTTTATTGGATAAATCCAATTGTAAGGAATGTGGCTACGACACGTGCATGGCATTTGCTACGGGTTTGCTTGAACGCAAGATCCATGTAAAAGACTGTACTCACCTCATGAATGACTCCAAGCAAGCTAAAAAACGGAATAAACTCATAAAACTCATTACTCCCCCTCAGAAACCGGTTATCATTGGCACGGGAGAGAGAGCAGTAACAGTTGGCGGTGAGGAGGTTTTAATGCGTCACCAATTAACATACTATAATGAAACGGGAATTTTCATAGAAATTGCAGATGATGACCCTGATTTGGAACAAAAAGTAAAATATTTAGCGGATTTAACCATTAATCGTATTGGAGAGGTCTTACAAGTTAATGGTATAGCATTAAGAAATGTATCTGGAGATAAAGAACAATTTAAGCTTGCTGCAAAAAAACTAGCAGACGTATCAAATTTACCTATTATTTTATGTTGCTTAAATCCTGATATACTTCTAGCTGCTGCTGCTGATATCAAAGAGAAAAATCCATTACTTTATGCTGCAACTAAGGATACTTGGGAACAAATTGGAACATTTGCAGTTCAAAATAATTTACCCGTTGCTGCTGTTTCAACTAATATTGATGAACTGGTATCACTCAGTGCAACACTTCAACAGTTAGGAGCAAAATCAATTATATTAGATGCTGGAACTTACTTTGGTCCTGGTAATTTAGCTGTAACTTATGATAATATAATTAAATTGAGAACAGCTGCTATTAATAAAGAAGATGTGAACGCAGGTTGGCCAGTTATGGGTGTACCAGCAGTTTATTGGGCGCAAACTAAGGTTGATGATAAAAAGGATCTGTGGAGACATCAATTTGAAGAAATAATCATGGGCGCGATCATGGAGTCTATTGGAACGAGTCTTATTATAATGCATACTGGTCAAGAAAAAGATGATATTTGGGCACTGTTAGCTTTGATGACTTTAAGGCAAAGTGTATATAGTGATCCAAGGATATATCCAGCTGTGGATCCAGGTGTTTATAAAGTCGGTGAACCAGGAGATATGGCTCCAATTTTTGTCACAAGTAATTATCGAATGACAAAAATTCCTGTTGAACAAGATCTACAAGGAGCTAATATTGCTTGTTGGTTATTAGTAGCTGATACTGAAGGTATTGGTATTGAATCAGCAGTTGCTGGAGGTCAATTCAGTGCTAGTGGAATAGGAGAAGCAGTAAATGAATTCAAACCTTTTGATAACGTAAAGCACCGAATATTAATTCTCCCGGGAATGGCTGCTCGTATTAGTGGTGCTTTAGAAGATGAAGCAAATGCTTTTGTTGTAGTAGGACCAAGAGATAGTTCTGGTATTCCTAAATTCATGGATACTCAATGGAAACCAGAAGAATTTATGAAAGAATACGAATCTTGGGAAAAGGAATAATACTCTATCTTTTTTTCTATTTTTTATTTTAATTTACGTTTTTTTAGGAGATTTTTAATAAGATCAATTGATATTTCATTAACACTATTGACTACTATGGAGTTGTTAGGCTTTTCCTTCTTGAGTTCTTCTTTACCGTAATGACCCGTTAAAACACCAATAAAAAAGCATTCTAAATTATTGGAAAGTTTTGCATCTTTTGGATGATCACCAACTACAATGACCTGATGCTCGGGAAACTTGTTAGATATTATTGCTTTTAATGATGGATCAAGCTTCCCTAAAGTTTTTCTTTCAGGAGTTTCTCCTATTACATACTCAAAATAGTCTCTAATTTTTAAATATCGAATAATTTGCTCTGCTATTTCTTGCTTTTTAGAAGTAATCACTCCTAATTGGAATTTGTGTTTCTTTAACATCTTAAGAATATTTTGGACACCTGGTATTAGTTGAGATTGAAAAATTCCTTTTCTACTATAAAACTCTCGAAAAGCTGAGGATAAAATTGTTGGATCCATGCTAGAAAACTCTGAGAACATGTGATCTAAAGGTTCTCCAATCATTTTTTCAATTTCATTTGGCTTTTTCGGAGGTAAATTGTATTTATTTAGAGCGTAATTGAATGAATTTACAATACCTTGACTATTATATATTAAGGTATAATCTAAATCAAAACTAACAAGAATTTTATTTACGTTTGTCATAAATATTCACTATGTAATTGTTGCTCCAAATTATCAAATAATTCGAAAAGAATTAGATTTTGTAACCTTTAAAAAGACGCAAAAGATACATGATTTCTTCAGAATTTTCTATAATTCGTTGAAGGGGGTAAGAGAATTTCTCAAATTCAATTTGTTTTCCTTGATTTATCCAAATAATCATTGTTTCAACCAATTCTTTATATTTTCTTTCAGTACTTCCAGTAGAATTTAATTTTGATATTATCTCTCGAGCTTTATCAATTCTTCCATTTAAGATCGAAGAAATAGCTGCTAAAACGTAGGATTGAACGATGTGTGACTTACCAATTTCTTTTAAATTTGCTGCTTTATAATAATATTTATAAACGTTCCTTACCATTTCTTTTAGGAGAAAATCCTTTGCTGTATCAAGCTTCTGATAAAATTTGATGCTTTCCAATATTAAAGTAGCGGCAGTATAAAATTTCTTATTTTTTAAACCTTCTTTCGCTATAATACTCAATCCACGCACAATTTGGTTAAATAATCCATATTGGTTATATTCTAAATCTCCTTCAACCGCTATATCATATGCGTTTAAATAGCACTCTGTTGAATCATTAACATTACCATCTTTCCAATAATTATCAGCTGCTTTTATAAAATGCTTGTAGGTCATATCTAAATTATTCATTTCCTTAAATGTAACAGCTGCGTTAAAAAAATTAACTGCTGATTCGTTATAATCTTCAATTTTTTCGGAATAATTGCCTGCTAATACGAAACAGGAGGCTGATTCAATTAGATTATTATCGATTTCTTGATAACAAAGAGCAGCGCCTCTGTAAAATGTAGCTATTTTCTGAAAGTTTTCGGGTTTTTTTTCTAAATATTCAGCCAAATTTATATAAGCTCCCGCTTCCTTCTTAGAATAATTGACAAATTGTTTGTTATCATCGATTAATTTGTAAAGTTTTCTCAAAACTTGAGATAATTGCGCAACAGTCAAATTATTATTTTTTTCTTCATATTCCTCAAATAAATCGAGGAAATATTCGATACCATCTAAAATTATATTATTAGAACGATCGTAATCATCTAATTCTTGAAAACATGAAGCAATTTGTTGATAAGAATATGCTAGTAAATCAAAATAATGTAGACTTTTTGAAACTTCAATTACAAATGCATAATAACGAGTAGCTCGTTTATAATCTAAAATTTTAAGATATAATTCTGCGATATTTTGATAATTTTGAGCTAATTTCCTTATTTCGTTAAAATCCTTTAATAATTTACTTTCTTGTTTTAAAAAATTAATACTATTACGAATATTTTTTCTTTCGAGTTTTTGATTTTTAAATTTATCAGCATGCAAATCCGCTAAGCGAATATAAATTTCAGCGATTTCGTGTAATTTAGCTTGAAGTTTATAAGAAGAGATTTGTTTTTCCCAATATCTATCTACTAATTCAAGTATTTTTAATGATTTTGAATTATCTATTTCTTCAATTAAGGATGCGACCGAATACAGAAATTCTCCAGCTTCAAGAAATTCCCCCGTTTCGGCAATATCATTAGCTAAATTTGCTGATTCTTCCATTACTTGATTTATAATTAGGTTTATATCCTTATTATTCTTATTAATTCCGCCTTGATCTATAAAATCTCTTAATTTTTCTAAGTAATCTCTATAATCAACAAAACTCTCTTGAAGTATTTAAGATCAACCCACTAATAGGATTTAAACGTTATGAAATAAAATTTAAGTTACCATAAAAAGCCTTTTATTTTACTGAAAATATATTATTTCAGATAATTTTTGCTCAAAATTCAAACCAGCCTTTTCTAACTACCAATAATTGATTTATTGTTAAGAATATAAATGGATTAACACCTTTAATAGGATAGGAAATAATTTTAAATAGGAATACAGTTTTAATTATAATAGTTCAAATTATTTAGCATTTGGTGGTAATACTATAAAACAAACTCATGAACTATTAGAAACGGGAATTTATGAAATATTTAAACCAGAAAAGAGCATGTTAGTTAAAGATCTCCTGAAAGAGCTTAATTTGGAGGGAAAATGCTTTGGAATACTGGTAAATGGCAAACGTGCCGATGAGGATACCGTTATTAGAGAAACAGATGCCGTTACTATACTTCCACACATCGCTGGTGGCTTTTAGAAAAATCTATAAAAAGATATCTTTGTTTTCTTCTTTTAATAAATTTCATTTTAGTGTAATTTTCATCAGATCTTCTGCTAAGATCGTATTTGGAAATAATTTTTTCGCATCTTCTAATAAAATTATAGCATCTTCTTGATATCTAGAAGAAATATGAGTTAAGATTAACTTCTTTGCATTCATTTTCAGAGCACATTCAGCGGCATCTACTGAAGTAGAATGTTTTTTCTCTTCTGCTATTTTTTTTAGTTCATTTGAAAAAGTCGCTTCATGTATTAACACATCTGAATCTTTTCCAAGCATTATTAAATTATTAGATGGTACAGTATCTCCAGAATAAGTAATTTTTCGACCAGTTAGTTTAGGACCAACAATTTTTTCTTTTTCAGGATTTATCTCACGACCTTTATATTCTATAGTTTGTCCTTCCTGCATTCTTTTCCATAATCTTCCTTCAGGAATTTCTAGCTCAATTGCTCGTTCAGGATTGAATTTTCCACTCCTCGGCTTTTCGATAAAAGAATATGCAAATGAAATAACGGAGTGTTCAACAGTTGTAAACTTTAATGAATATCTTTTTCCATTGAAGATTATGTTATTTTCAATATTTTCCTCACTAATTGACGATTCCGAATCTAAACCGTCGTATTCAATTATTTTATTACTCAATTGATCAATTTCTATTATTTTAAATGGATAATTTGCTTTTAGTCCAAGAATTTTTTTATGAAGGTTTAGATATAAGAACAGATTTCTTGGACCGTATATTGTAAGAGGTGCATCTCTCTCGATTAATCCGAATCGGAACAGTAATCCGGGTAAACCAATAACATGATCACCATGAAAATGTGAGATTAGAATTTTCATTGGTTTATTAAATTTTAAACCTGCTTCAATAATTCTACGTTGTACATCTTCTCCACAATCAAAAAGAATTAGTTCATTTTGATATCGTAATGCAATGGCAGGTAGATTCCTCTGTTTCATTGGAATTGCTGCCGCTGATCCTAAAATAATGATATCCATATAGAATCAATGTTTCAATTGGTTTTTCTTATTTGGTTAATTTCTAACCGTTGCTGAATATTTTGCTTTGTTAAATCTTCTACTATACTTTTCAATTCTTGAAGTCTCAACTCATACGATGGGTTCTCTTCTTGCATGTTAGAAGAATAAGGTTGAGTTTGTAATTTTAACGTATCTAAATTATTACGTAATTCCCTTATGGAATTGTCCTTGAATTGAATTTGTGTTTCTAAATCTTCATATCTTCGTTTTATTCTTATAGCTTCATTCTTAATTGTGCCAATTTCTTCCACTTTTGTTTTTAATGCTCTTTTAGCGTCATCTAATTGTTGTTGTAAGAAACTTGCCAAATCTCTTTGCATTTTTAACTTATCAGTAGTACCAATATGGGATTCATTTGCAGGAGGAGAACTAATATTTTGAACTTTAATCTCTTTTAGTTGATCTTGAAGGATATTAATTTTTGATTTTGCTTTATTTAGCTTGTTCTGTAATTCTTCAACTACTTGTTCTAAGGGTCCCTCTTGATGATTAGTTTCGCTATTTTTTTTATTTAATTTACTTTTTAAAGTTTTAATCTCTTCTTCTAACTCTATAACTCTACCACTCTTCTGTTGTTTTTTATTGATTTTGGATTTTAAATCTTCATTTTGCCTCTTTAATTTATTGAGTTTATCTTGTAAATCCGTCAATATTTTCTTATTTATATTATCATTATTTCTTAGATCATCATCAAGCTTGGTGGGTTTGGAATTATTTTCTTCTAAATCCTGGATTTTATCAGTAAGATTTTCGATCTCGATATCTTTGGCTTTTAAAAGATCATGTAAATCATCGTTGACCTTATCATATTGAAATTTCCTAATTAATGATTCTTGTTTATTTATTTTTTCCTGAAGTTCTTTTACTAAGACATTTAACGGAGCTTTTTTTCTCAAGTCCTCAACATTTATAACCGTGGAATCAGACCCTTTTAGTTTTTTTAACTCTTTTTGAAAATTTATATTTTCTATCCGTAAATAGCTCATTCGGGTTTTAAGTTCTCTCATTTCTTGATCTTTTGCTTCTATCTCCAGTTGTAATTTTGTTTCTTTAACTTTCTTTCCTTTTTTTTTGGAGTGTTCATCAGGCAGAAGTTCTCTCAATTTGATGATCTCATCTTCGAGAATATGGATTTTTTCTAAATAAAGAACGATTTCGTTGTCTTTCTTATTGAGTTCCTTATTTTGCTCATTAAGTTGCTCCTGTAAGGCATTACCGTCAACGGAATCATCTTGGAGACCCATAATTTTCACTTAATGAAAAAGAACGTTTTTAATATATATATTTCATCTAACATTACAAATTTAACTTTTTTCATAAACTAATATATCAATATATTTCAAAATCCTTAATTGAAAATTTTTTGATTTTTTTCATAAGAGAAGAGAGAGAGAGATAATTAAATAGCAAAAATAGACCAATTAGAATCCCGATAAGAATAAATGGAATAGATAAGGGGGGTAAAGTAACTCTATCAAATAGTATTAAAGCATTCAATATCATTCCAATCCCTAAACTAAAAAATAATGATGGAATTATAACATAAAACGTCTCAAGAAATAAAATTTTTTTAATGCTCTTATAACTTGAACCTATCGCTCTCATAATTAAAAAATCTTTTGCTTTATCCATGATCCCACTTTTTTGGTAATTATATAAGGACAATAATGAAATTACCGAAAGAACAACAATAATAATATTTGGAAATAAGCCTAAATTATTGATAAAATCTTGATTTTTTTGAAAAGTAGAGGTTAGGGGGAGCATGCTAAAATTTTCTCCTAAATTTCCAGAAATGATTAAATTTAATTGGTCTTCAATTTCATCAGTAATTCCAGATTGTAATTGCAATATGACAAGATTTATTTCTTGACCTGTAAAATTCAGTTCTTCTCTCATTATCTCACTATCGATATAACCTGCATAACCACTATACAACGTATCGATTACTATCCCTGATACATGAAAAGTATGTTGAAGCTCTTCAATACTCATGCTCTGATCAAATGGGGAGTCGAAAAAGTTATAACCTAACCCATCACCAATAAACATGTATGAGTCAGAAGGAGTAAAGTACACACCTTCTAATTCAAAGTTCTGGATTAAATTACTGGTATTAACTCCTAAAATTGGGAAATTTCCTGTTCTTTCCTGACCAACTATTTGATACCCACCATCTTCAGGATATACGTATCCGTTTAATTCGCTAACATCGCTAAAGCATAGGAGACGTTCATCAATTTTTGAAATTTCAGGAATGAGTGCAAAATCTTCAATATCAGATAAATTAAATAAGTATTGTGGATCAAGAAAATCAATTATTTCCGTGTCCACGATGATTGAAGGATCGGAAAACATTTCATACATCAATGCATATTGTTGAATTACATTTTCGTGACCAATCACTATTAAATTATTTCCTTGTGCTTTTTGTATCCAATTCTGAGCAGATTGGCTTAAAACGAATGTTCCAAGCCCTAAAGTAAAAATAATCATCGAAATTATTGAAAACACCAGTAGGAACCTTTTATATTCTCCTTTACGTCGTAAGGTATTCAATACTGAGATTTTAAAATTGAAATTTATGCCCGAAATCCATTTAGGTATGAAGGAAATTTTTTTCGAAGCATCTAAGTCAAATGGGATGTCTTTAGAAAAGATTTCTACAGCCGATCGATTTGCTATTTTTCGCATTATCGCTCCCGGTACGAAAAAAATGCCAAGGATACTGGCGAGAAATAATATTGGGGTGAAAAACAGATCAAAATAGAAAAATCCTGATAACCCTAAACTACTGATAAATAAGGAAAATACACCAAAGACGACTAGACCAACAATAAGACCTACTAAGAAACCAATAATGAATATAATATATACTTCTGTTAAATAAAAACTATATAATCTTCTTGGAATCGTCCCTAAGGATTTCATTATCGCAATATCACGTTTTTTTGAAAGGATTAAACTACTTGAAGCAACCAATATCATTATAAAAGCTAATATAATTATTAAACTAATTATTAAAATTGTGAAATTAGAATAAAGATAACTTAGTCCTCCTGAAAAATAAAATTCATTTTGAAAATTGTAAGTTATTAGTTGATTCAATCCAATTGATGAAGCAAATAATATTAAGAATTCCGCTAGAGCTATTATCAAACTAATGATAATAACATATGGAAAGGTGTTTTCTTTGTTCCTATAAAAATCTTTCAGTGCAAAATCAAACGAAATAAAATATTCACCTCACCCTAAGTATTATTTATCACTTTGCCATCTTCAAATACAATAATTTGATCAGCCAATTCAATTAAACCATCATCATGCGTAGCTATTACCATGGTAATTCCTTCTTCTTTCAATTCTTTAAATAATTTTTGAATGAAAATGCTTGTTTTTTTATCTAGGTTAGCAGTCGGTTCATCTGCTAAAATATTTGGAGGTTTATTGGCAAGTGCTCGTGCTATTGCCACCCTTTGTTGCTCACCAGCAGATAATTGAAATGGTAGATGTTCTCTTCTATTTTCCAACCCCATTTTCAATAATAAGCTGACAGCTTGTTCTCTTTGATCTTTTAAACTAACTCCTGCCAAACTCATTGGAAACATTACATTTTCTTCAGCAGTTAAAGTGCTAATGAGATTATAATTTTGAAATATGAAACCAGAATTCATTAAACGAAAGATTGCTAATGATTCCTCATTCATACTCGATATAAGCACGCCATTATAATATATTATACCCTGCTCTGGAAGATCAAGTCCTCCGATTAAATTTAGTAACGTGGTTTTTCCTGCGCCTGAAGGTCCCATAATCACAAGAAATTCGCCTCTTTTTATTTCTAAAGACACGTGATCCACAGCTTTTACTATAAAATCTCCTATTTCATAATTTTTTACCAAATCACGCGCTAAGATCACTAAATCATTATCTTTTATTAGTTTACGATTGGCCACTGAATCTGAACCGTGTATTTCCTCGAAAAATTCTCTTTCCATGATTATTCGTCATTAATAATAATGATTTTTATAGTTCATGTTCACTTAAAATACTATTTAGCTCCTTCTAAAAACGATTGAATATTGCTTCTTGTTATAAATAACTTTAAATAGCAACTTGTGATATTTAATTATTAGAGGGAAGAAATATTCTTCCGGAAAAAAATAAACTAAATATCCCCTAAATCACGCGCGATAAACGCGTGATGAGGAAATTTCCTAATTAAATGGTAACTAAACTTTGTCTAAAATAAACCTTAATAAAGGTTTTAATTTTCGGTCTTCCCTCCTTCTCTTTTTTTAATATGAAAAAAACTTAAACTAAAAGTTTTATGATTTCATTCCTTATTGAGATTGATTTGCGAGCTTTAGATTTCAATAGAATTGGAGTAGTAATATTTATAATTTTTAAGGTATATTACTAATAAATTACTTAGTTACTTACTTAGGGGTTCAACAAGATGAAATTTGAGAAATTAACAGAACTTATAATTGAATTGGAAGTTGACGATATAGAAGCAGCTGTAAAAGAGGCTTTAGATGCAGATGGAAAGGATCCATTTGATGTTCTAAATGCATTAACCAAAGGAATGGATGAAGTTGGTCGTAGATATGAAGAGAAGGAATATTACTTGACAGAACTAGTTTTAGCTGGAGAGACAATGAAAGAAGCGTTTAAAGTGCTTCAACCAGCTTTAGCTGCATCAGACAAGTCAATAGATAAAACTAAGATAATATTGGCCACAGTACAAGGGGACAACCATGACATTGGAAAGAATATTTTAGGCTCATTATTATTGAGCAGTGGTTTTGAAGTGCATGATTTAGGAATGGATGTTGATGAAAATGTTATTGTTGAAAAAGTAAAAGAAACAGGAGCCACAATCGTAGCTTTAAGCTCCCTATTGACCATGACTGTGGAACACATCAAAACCACTCACGAGGCTTTAAAGTCAGCTGGTATTAGAGATAAAGTAAAATTAATCGTTGGTGGAGCTCCCTTGAATATGGAACTTGCTAAACGGTTAGGCGCAGACGATTTCGCAGATGACGCTGTCGATGGAGTCAGGCATATTAAAAAATTAGCAGGAAAATAATTTTAATAAAATTAACATTATTTTAATTTCTTTTTTATACAACTTATGGAATTAGCGTCCATTTCCTTTAGTTTTAAAATAAAAAGAAAAAATGTAGTTATAATTTAAGTTCTATCACTCTTTCTTGATGCTCTTTAATCTTATCAGGGGTTAATTTGTAAAATTTCCAAAATATGAGCGCTCCAATTAACATTACTATCGTTGGAATGACAGAAAAGTGCAGTTTAATGCCAAATACAGCGAGAGCACCTTGAGTAGAACTCCCTTCAACAAATCCCGTAACAATATGGATTAATGAAAAGGAGAGCGCTTGAAAGAGAATTCCTAATCGTCCAAAGAATTGCAAGAACCCATTATAAATACCTTCTTGTCGTTTCTGTGTTGTAACAACCGCCTCATCAATGACATCAGCTAAAACGGGTGATATCATCGTCCAAAAGCCTCCTAAGCCGATGCCCCAAAACATGATTCCGACAAACATGATCATCCAATCATTGATAAATGCCAACACAAAAGTACATATGATTAGTATAACTGCGCTTATTAGCATTGCTTTCTTGTTATTATTCGATTTGTGCGCCAATCGGGCCCATAAGGGTGAAGTGAATAAGGATCCTAAGAGAAATCCAGCAGATAGTATGGTTACTATGATTTCGTCTTCAAGCAATACAAATTCTACTAAATATGGGATCGATGCTTGGAATGAAATGACAAGACAACGATAGAGAGAATAAGTGATGATGAAAACTAAGAAACTTTTTTGTGATAAGGCAGTTTTCAATAATTTAAAGAAGGGTGTTTTCTCTCTTTCTTTGTCGAGATAGAGATCTATTGTTTGTCTATCCTCACGACAGCCTGGTATTGCCAATACAATAACCACAAGACCGATCATAGCCATTATAACGCCTTGAACCATAAAAGACCCGGGAACTGTATCGTCTATAATCATTGGAGGCAATAAGGCACCAATGGCAATTCCAATGATACCTATCGGAGTTTGGACAGCAGTTGCAGTACGTCTTTCTTTTACGGACCTGAACTTATCGGGAAACAAGGAAACGTAGTTTATGAAGAAAATTGAGTTAAATAGATCGAAAAGACAGGTTGAAAATATTAACCATAAGAAGAGTATTAGAGGTTCCGATCCAGGGGGAGTAAAAATTAGAGTATAGCTTAATACATAGGGAACTCCACCGATGATGATCCAAGGAAATCTGCGCCCCCATTTCCGCGTGAATTTAAAGGGTCGATTCGTTAGGAATCCCATGAGAGGATCATTAACAGCATTCCATAGAGCGAAAATGATATATCCGATACCAACCCAAAATGTCTCTAAATGCAGTACTTGTTCGTAAAAATAAAAACACCAAGCTGTAAACGCCATTTCAATGAATTCATTGAGAAACTTTGCGAATCCCATAGACGCCATGTTTAATTTCGAGTGTGTTAATTCATTTTCCATTGTAAAAACCTTTTTTTTTTATACATAATGAAATTAATGATAAATTGTTCCGGATGTATTTTATATTTGATTGTGGTTGTATGAGAAAACATGAGTTTTTCATTTATCTTAGTCGATTTATTATAAATATTATTTTCACATTAGCTAAAAATCGAACTCTACTTACTCTAAAACTTAATAAATTATAAAAAATAGATTTTAAAGTTTTAAATTTCTCATTCTTATATGGATCCAGATACTAAAAAAGATGAATTCAACGAAGCTATTCGGAAATTATTTCACGGCGAAACCATGGAAAGAGTTGCGGCTGCAAGAAAATTAGGACACCTAAAAGAGGGGCGTGCAGTTAATCTTTTAATCAAAGCTATAAATAAAGAAAATGATGCGGTAGTAATAAATCGCATAATTGAGGTAATGGGTGAAATTAGAAATGCAAAATCTACATTGTCAATACTTAAATTCTTATCTGAAGAGCTTGAAAAGCCAGAAGAGAATCAAGATAAAGCCAGATTATTCTTAATTATTGATAGTTTAATGAAAATAGGAGATAAACGTGCTTTACAACAATTAGGGATTTTAATTGATTCTTGTGATGTGGACATAAGAGAGCGTACCGAAAAAGCATTCGAATGCATCGATGTTAATTGGCGTGAGAATATTAAAAAGTTAAAAATTCAAAATTAATTTTAATTTATAAACCTTAATTTAATATCATTTAATTCAATCTTTCAATTAAATATCAAAAAATCAATATAAGTGATAATTATGCTTCCAGAATTTATGCGGGAACTTTTTAATGAAGTTGAAGGTAAGAATGATTCTCATGAAGTGAGTATTTACACCCTTAGCACATGCATGTGGTGTAAAAAATGTAAGAAATTTCTAAAGGATCGAGATATTAAATATAAATACATTGATCTGGATAGCCTTTCATCAAAACAGAAGTCAGAAATTCTTGAATACCTCAGAGAGAAATATAAACCAGATAGGATTGCCTACCCATTCTTAGTTTGTGATGATAAATTTGTTGTTGGATATGATCCAAATAAATATGAGGAGATAATGAAATAATGGATATGGACACAAAAGAAGGAATGTTGGAATATTGTAATAAAGTGGCTCAAAAAAATCAATGGGTATTGAATAAGGAAGATGAAACGTTAAGCGAATTACTTGATGGTTTAACTGTGAATAAAAATAAGCTGGGATATCAATCCTGTCCCTGTAGATTAGCTTCTGGAAATAGGGAATTGGATAGAGATTTGATATGTCCTTGTGATTATGCACCTTTAGATGTTAAAGAGCACGGTACTTGTTATTGTAACCTCTACATGCGTTCTGATTTCTATGAAACTATAAATGAGGCTTTTATTTTAGTGCCAGAACGCAGACCTAAGGAGAAAGAACAAGCCGTTATAGATTTTCTCAATAAATAAATTATATACTCCTTTTTTCTAACATTCTTTTATCAATAATTCATAAATATAAGCCTTAAATATTTTCATTACTGATTTATTCATATGAATGATAAAGAATTGTCTGATGATGAATTAGAGGCCGAATTAGATAAAGCACTAAAAGCAAATGAATCAAACCGAGATAATTGTGGTACTGCACTTCCAAGTAGTAAGGAAGTTGGAATCCAACGAACTGATGTTAAACTTAAAGAAAAAAAATAAGATTTAGGCCATTTTGAATTTTTTTCTCTTACAATTTTTAATTTAACTTGCCCTAATTTCATTAAAAGTTAATAATAATTTAACCCCATTTTTAAGAGTAAACATACACTTCAAATATTTGGTGGAACCAGTGAAAGAAAGGATTAAAGGGAGAAAGAATTACCCTACAGATGAAGTCGATTCAAAGAATTTTCTATCTGATGAGAAAATAAGGGAATTAATACGAAATAAGGATAATTTTAAGTTTAATAGGGATGATTATTATAAAATATATAATTGCGTTGATTGCGGGGAATGCGAAACTGAGGAAGAGAGAATTCAGTTAAAAGAGAAATTTCTCAAAGATGGGAATACTTTTAATGGGTTAAAAGAACTACAAGATTGTTTTAAGAAGTATAGAACCCCCTATCCATCAAAAAAGATGCGCATACGACGTCCTGATGGAATTTCCGAGAAGTCCGATACATTATATTTTATGGGATGTCTTTCGACAATTAGAATTCCGAGATATACGGAGCATTCACTTCAATATCTACTTAAACAGGGTATAGACTTTACCATTTTAGATGAGGAAATCTGCTGCGGGTGGCCGTGGTTTGCAAGCGGCTCATTGAAAGAGTTTGAAACATGTAAAAAGGAAAATATTGAAATTTTTAACCAGTTTAAGAAGATAATTTGCTTGTGTCCTGCTTGTTATTTTCTATTTAATAAATATTATGCACCAGAAATGGAAAAGGAAGTGGAATTTGTTTACATCAGCGATTATCTGAGACCATCTGAGGATAAGAAGGAGGGGAAAATAGGAGTGCAACATTTATGTCAATTAATTAACAGGGGCAGAGAAGGAGTAGATAAGATGGTTGATAAAATACTCGAAAAAAGCGGATATGAAGTAGAAGATATTCCAATGTGGTGTTGTGGAGGAGGAATTGGATATATGCATCGTACAGACATCATTAAGGCTATAGCTTATAAGAGAATGGAGGATTTTAACAAAACAGATATTGATTATGCTACAACTTACTGTCCCAGTTGTTGGTGGATTCTAGCTCGTTTTAGTAAGATTTGCAAAATAGAACCAAAAGCAAAGGATATATTCGAATTACTGCTTTAAATTAAATCATGAATGAAGATTATGACTGTCCTTGTGAAAATGTAGATCCTGATAATTTCTTGTCTAATCAAAAAGTATTAAATCTCCTCAAAGATGCAAATTCTTATTCATTCAAGCAAGAGGATTATTATAAGTTATATAACTGTATTCATTGTGGAGCTTGTGGCACGCAATCTGAACGTTTCCTACTTAAACAAAAATTTTTAAAAGATGGCAACAAAATCGAAGGATTGAACTCATCAATCGAGGCTTTAAAAGTATATGGAACACCATTTACCAAAAATAAAAGCCGAGTCAAATTACCTGAGGGAATATCGAAGGAAAGTGAGACATTATTATATTTTGGATGTTTCACAACAGTCAAAACGCCCAAATACGCTGAAAACATTGTTAGATATTTAATTAAAAAAGACGTTGATTTCACTGTAATTGACCAAGAAATATGTTGTGGATATCCAATCCTTTGTACAGGTGAGCTAAAAACTTATGAACTATTAGTGGAGAAAAATAAGCAATTGTTCACCCAAAATGGTTATAAGAAAATAATTACCACTTGTCCCAGTTGTTACATGGTTTTTAAGAAACATTACAGTGAACTTGGGATTGAAATCAAGTATTTCACGGAGTATTTAACTCATTCAAGTGAGAAAAAATCTGGAAATCTCGTGATTCAGCATGCTTGTCCATTGAAATACATTGAATTTCCAGAAATAGAGAGATCTATGAGTGATATTTATGCAAAAAGTGGATTCACCATTTTGGATGTCCCTCATAGTTGTTGTGGGGGTGGAGTGGGACACCAATTAAGAGTTGATATAGCTGAAAAGATTGCTATTAGACGTATGGAAGAATTTAAAGAAATTGAATTTAGTTTTCCAACTGAGAATTTTCAAGGTTTTATAACAACTTATTGCCCTGATGCTTTTTGGATTTTAAAATTTTATGGCAAAAAGAAAAAATTTAAGTTCAAACTCAAAGATCCATGCGATTTATTATTGTAATAGGTCATTTGATATTTTCCTAAAATAAAACTCGATATTGTGTCCAGTTAATGCAGAGGATTCAAAATAATCAACGTCCAGTGCTTTAGCAAGTCTAATTCCGTCTATTACGCTAACAATCCTGTCTTTATTTAAATCTATTTTATTTCCTATGAGATACCCTTTAATAAGGGCCTTTTTCCCTAAATAACTTACAATGTCTTCATGCCATTTTGGTATTTTTGCAAAAGATTTTGCACTGGTAAGATCAAATAATAAAATGTAAGCACTTGCACCTTCATAAAATTGTTTTCTGATTGTTTCAAATTTTTGCTGTCCACCTACATCCCATAATACGAGTTCCATGGAATTATAATTTATTTTAAATCTTTTTTGGGTGATGTTAAGACCCATTGTGGGAATATAAGCCCGTAAAAAAACGTTATCGGTAAATCTTAAGACACTGGATGTTTTACCGACGCTTGGATCTCCTAAAATCACTACTTTAAATTTGGATTGAGGGTCTACTTTAGAATCTAATTCTGTTGGAGAGTCTTGAGGATCTTGCGATTTCAATAAAAATTGACTTTTCGAGTATAAATATTCGGTGGATTCGATTAATGTATCTTTTAACTTAATGATTTCAGTGAAAATTGTTTGTTTGTCATTTTTATTCATTTCAAGTTCTTTAATTTTTTTGATTGTATCTCCAAAATATGAATCAATATAACTCATGTATCTATAAAAAATCACATCATTTTCTTCAGAAAAAACAAATATTAATGCTGATCGATTTGGAATTTCTTGTTCTGACGTTTTATGGCTTTCAAAATATTTAATCAACATTTTTGATTTTAATGACGGGAGAGGAAATACTAAAAGTACTTCAGGTATATAGCTCATATCGTCAGAAATGATAGAACTGCATTTCATTCCAATTAATGTTCTCACGTCTTCTGGAAGTTCAGAAGGATACCAAAAATTGATTTTTGGTTCATTTGATCCATTTATATGGATGTAAACTATTGCTGGTGAATATGTCGGTATCATCCTTGATTAAAACACTTTTGTTGGTTCTGAAATAATTAATCTGATTAATTTAATATTAGCATATAAAAGATACCAATCAAACGATATAAAACATGTGATTTAAATAAGATATTTAAAGCGAGAATTATGATAATAAAAACTACTTTAAGCTTTCATTTATCCCAACCTCAATTACCTCTATTCGATTTTATAATTTAAAGAAAGAACTATTTTAAGGGTTATTTCAAATATGAATAATAGAAATGGGTGATGAAATGCTATTCTCAGAAAATGAATTAAAAAATATAAAAAATGAATTGAGTAAATTAAAAGATAAAGTTGTGCTAAAGTTATTCACGGATTTTAAAACACAAAAAGATGGTACAAAAAAACGAATGTGCATGGCTTGCGAGGGGACGCACGATCTATTAAAGACCCTTTCAGAACTTTCCGATGGGAAATTAGATCATGAAGAGTTATCAACTGAGGAGAATAAAGAAGAAACAGAACGTTATAATGTGAATCGGATTCCTGCGATACTTTTTGTTGATGAAAATGGTAAGGAGATTATCAGATACTCGGCTAACCCTTCAGGATCAGAATTCGTACCGTTCCTTAACAGTATTCAGTATTTTTCTGGAGTGAGACCCTATTATAGTGACCAGATTCAATCTCATCTCAAAAAAATTGCTAAATCAAACATGAAGATCTTTATCACTCCAACGTGTCCATATTGTCCTGCAACCGTGCCTGTAGTGACATTATTTGCAATAGTCTCTAAAGGGAAGATAACTGCTGAAGTAATTGATGTAAATTTGAATCCAGACATAGCAAAAAAATATCAAATTCAAGGCGTACCTCATACTGTTGTTAATGAAAAAGAGCACATCTATGGAATGTTTTCACCTCAAGATTTATTGGATAAATTAACAAAAGGACAAAGGGATTTTGGTGGAATGTATGCCTAATGAAATTATTAAAGTGGTGGATTAAAGTGTCTCAAGATGATAAATATAAAGAAATTATAAAACAAGAAATGGCTAAATTAAAAAGACCCGTGAAGTTAACCGTTTTTACATCTCAAAGCGCTCGACCTGATGGAACCAAAATAAGGGCTTGCATGGATTGTGGTCAATTCATGTCTTTATTACGAGTATATGAAGAAAATTCAAATAGCATGTTAACGATTGAAGAATTATCTATTGATGAAAATCCCGAATTTGCAAAGCGGTATGACATTCAACGTGTTCCAACGATTTTATTTGTGGATGAACATGGTACTGAATTCATTCGATATTTAGCAGCACCACAAGGTGCTGAGATCCAACCATTTATTCAAGCGCTATTTACTTTTGCAGGGGCTCCAAATTACTATGAGGCTGCAATTAAACAAAATCTAAATCGAATTGAACCTGCTACAATTAAAGTCATAATATCAAATACATGTCCATATTGTCCGCAAGTAGCAACGATCTGTAATCAATTTGCATTAGCGTCTGGAGGAAAAATAAGAACAATAATTATTGACATTAATGCAAACCCAGATATTGGTCAATATTATGATGCATCGGGAGTTCCATATACAATAATCAACGATCAGAACGCATTGGTTGGAATTGTTGGACCCAATGAGATCATGCGAGAATTATTAGGAGGAAATATACGCGTTCAGTATTAAAGAGTAAATTTTTAAAATTATATTATACATCAGAGAAAAAAAATGCCTATAGCTTACGTTTTTAATAAATTAATCCGTGACGAGATGGTAAAGCTCACAAAACCAGTGGAATTATCACTATTTATGGGTAGAAATATCGAGGATAATGACAATGTAAGATCTATTCTTAAAATATATGAAGAAAGTTCTAACGAATTACTTTCAATTAAAGAGGTTTCTAATCCAGTTGTCTCTAAGAATTATGAAGTCAACCACTTTCCTGCCATTTTATTCATCAATGATAAAGTGAAAGAAATAATTCGCTACTTAGCAAAACCATTTGGTGCTGAAATCCGACCCTTCGTTGAAACTTTAACCATTTTTTCAGGAGACAAAAATTATTATGAAGTGGTCATCAAAGAAAATATTGAAAAGATAAAACCATCAATAATCAAAGTAATGATTACCAATTCATGTGTTTATTGCCCAGAGATAATAACGTTCGTTAATAAATTCGCAATCGCGTCTAATGGCAAAATACAATCAGTTATCATTGATATCATGGCGCATTCGGACATTGCTGAATCCTATGACGTTTCAAGCGTCCCTTATACTGTAATAAATGATAAAAAATCATTTATAGGAATGGTAGGACCTGAGGAAGTCCTACAAGAACTGATAGGAGGAGATAAAATTGTTTAATATTGATATGGATAGTTTAGATTTAGAGAAAACATATGATCTAATAGTATTGGGTGGTGGACCTACTGCCATTGCATGTGCAATTTATGCCGCTCGCTTCGCGATGGATGTATTAATAGTTGGTAAAGTTTTTGGAGGATTAATCGCTACCACGGATATTGTCGAGAATTATCCTGGAATCACTTCAATAAGCGGTCAAGGGTTAATGGAAATGTTCAAAGACCACATGAACTCATTGAGCATTCCTTACATTTCTGATGAGATTAGAAGCATTGAAAATGTTGAAGACTATTTTGTTTTACATTCATTTTTTCAAAAATTCAAGGCAAAGTCGATTTGTATCGCAACGGGGTCAGAAAGACGCAAATTAGGAATTCCAGGAGAAAACGAATTCGCGGGTAAAGGAGTTTCTTATTGTGCTACCTGTGATGGTCCCTTTTATAAAGATAAAGTTGTATGTGTTATTGGAGGAAGTGATTCTGCTGCTAAAGAGGCTTTATTTTTGGCTCAAAATGTGGAAAAGGTCTACATTATTTATCGTAAAGAAGAAATAAGAGCGGAACCCATAAATAAGAAGAGGGTTTACGAAAATGAGAAAATAGAAATAATCAATAACACAAACGTGGTTGAAATAGTTGGTAAAACAACAGTTAACCACGTGATTTTTGATAATGGAAAAGAGTTAGAGGTTGACGGCGTCTTTATTGAGATCGGATCAATCCCTAATTCAGAGATTGCCCAAAGAATAGGAACTAAAATAAATGAAAAAGGGGAAATCATCATTAATAGAAAGTCGGAAACCAATATGCCAGGAATTTTTGCTGCGGGAGATGTTGCAGATGCTCCTTTTAAGCAAGCAATTACTGGGGTTGCAGAGGGTGTTATCGCGGCATATTCTGCGTTTGATTATTTAAAAAATGTAAAAATTGAATATTAGGAATTACTTGATGAGGGACGCTGAAAAACCAAACCCAATCGAAAGTTATAAGTTCCATCACATAGACACTAGCAAGTGCAGGGTGTGCAAGTCATTTGATTGCGAAAATGCTTGCTTTCGGGGGATATATGAAGTAATCGATAAAGATACTGAACCAAAATGCGTGGTCGTGGAAGATCGTGAAGATATGTGTGTAAAGTGCCACATGTGTACTACCGCATGTAAATTGGAAGCTATAACTATCGATTAATGCAGCATGTTGAAAATATTATTATTTTTTCCTCTATTTTTGATTATTTATAAATGATGAGCAATTATTCATTTCTAAGGAATAATTAACTTATAGAGATAATTTTATGATCTCAGAAAAATTAAAGCTAGATAATATAGATCGACAAATTATTACGCTGGTTCAAGAAAATCCTAATCTCACTCATACCCAAATTGCCGAAAACATCAATAGGAGTCAACCGACAGTTGGTATGCGCATTAAAAAGTTGGAAAAAGATGGTATATTACAATTCCAGCCAGGAATTAACTTTAAGCTTGTTAATATTCATTTGGCAACGATAGAAATCAACACTAAGAATCCTAATGAAATATTTGAGATGGCTAAATGCTGCCCATTCATGCTAAACGCATTTAAATTAAGTGGTGTCCATAATATTTGCATACTTTTGGCAAGTTCAGAACTATCAAAGATAGATAATATAATAAATTATCATTTCAGGTCTAACCCAGAGGTCCAGTCTGTTTCCATGGAGATTGTAACTGAAATAGCAAAAGATTTTATTTTACCTATCGATTTTAGCTCCGATGATCATGACCCAACGATAGAAAATGGCTGCGGAGATAAGTGTATGCGTCAAAAAATCAAGAAAAATGGAGTATTACTATAAATCGGTAATAAAATTCAATATTTATTGTTGATGAACATCTTTAGTTTCAAGAAAATGATGGTATATTACAATTTCAACCCGGAATTAATTTTAACTTTAAATTTCTAACTGTCCTTTGATATCCCTGCTAAGTCCAAAGGCTTGTTGTAAAAATTTACTCTTCCTCTTCCTCAACTTTAGCAAACTGATATTTTGGGAGGTTCACATTTTGGTTACAATCAGGACCGCAATTTGTAGCGTGAAAATCGAATTTTTCGATTTGGAAATCAATAGGCACCACGAAATCATGAACGGATTCTATTAGAATATTGGTTTTGACGTTAATGACATTAGGATCCTTTCTAAAGCATAAATCTACTAATTTTTCGATTGTTTGGAGATCGGTTGCTGAAATAAAACATAATAAATTGAATTCTCCTGATATCTTAAAAGCATGATTGATAAAAGGACATTTTGAGATCTTGGAAACTACGCCCTCTACATCTTTTGTGGAGATGAAAACAATAGCAGTTTTAATATCCACTTCCTTTATATTAAACCCAACTTGTTTCGTTAAGAGATGCTTGCGTTCAAGCTTTATTATTCGCGCTCCGACAGCTGGTTGAGATTTTTCAATCTCAACAGCGATTTTGGAATGTGTAATTGACGGATCTTTTTCTATCATCTCGATTATTTTATAATCGGCATCATCAATATTTAAAATCTCTTTGAAAGTTTTTTTTATCATTATCGTACACCTAGAATAGAAATGGAAATTTAAATTCTCTCTTTAGAGAATACAGAAAATATAAGGTTTTTTACTAAAAATAATACTTAATATGACTAAATAATTTCTAAATTATAAATAATTGTTCTTGTTAAACCTTCTTTTTAATTATTTAAACCTAAATAACGCTCGAATAGATATTCAATATTATAATAATTAATGTATAGCCCAGAAATCCAGTGAGAAAGTAGATTGGATTCCCTTTCTCTTTCTCGGGAATTACTTCTCGAAAAATTGTATACATAATCACACCTGAGATGAATGAATATAAAACATATAGAATTTCCAAATCTATGGGATAAATAACTTCAAATAGTAAACCAATTAATACTCCTATTGGAACTGCGCAAGAGATAAGGTACCTTTTTACTAATTTTGGTGTGACTTCCTTAATTTCACAAATATCTAAATCGCTAAAGATAATGTGAGCTTCTGATCGGTGAGAAATTATTGTTCTAAACCACGCAAAGAAGAAGAATAAGATGCCGGGAATGATAGGATTGGGGATTAAATTATCGTTTAAAATTCCAACGATAATGATTCCAACTAGTAGGTGGTAAGCAAAATTAGTAAAAAATCTAAGCTTCCTTAAATCTTCGCTGATATGAACTTGAATTTTCAATTTATACTTATTGATTTCATTTTGAAACTCAGATTCTTTTTCGTTTAGTTCACTAAGAGTTTGAGCAATATCTTTTAAGGCAAATTCATCTAAATCCTCATTATTAATTTGATTTGTTAACACGTGTTCCATATTTCTTTTCACTTCCTCTAATATTTTTTCTTTCTCAATTAATTTACGCATTCTCCTTTGCGATTTAGACTCTACCTTTTGTAAAATTAATTTCTCAGAAGTGTGAACAAATACAAAACCTAATACTACAAAAAGATACTCAAAAATTACTGAATTAAAGGGATTTTCTGGAAAATTCTCTGAAATTTCAGGAAGAACAACCAAAAAAAAATATGCTACCGAAATTCCCCCGATAAAGGAGATATGAATACGTGGATGTTTTTTATTGAAGAATTCAGATATGAAGAATAGAACAGCCAATACTATAGAAATTATAACTGTTGTCAAGAAATCAGTCATTAATATCCAATAAATATACCGAATATTAAAAAGTTTATAAAATTAAAATTTTGAAACATAAAATTATAAACCTCAAGCAAATTTTCTTTAGTAACCTATTCTAAAGTTGAGATAATGCCTGATTTTCTAATTGTTAGTAGTACTGAAGATGTAGCATCAATGAATATACGTGAGAGATTATTAACTTCCTCTCATTATAAATTCCACCAGATTGACTCCATGTGGCATAATAATATTATTTATGAATTTTCAGGATTCGATGAACAAGAAGAAAGAAATTCTCAAATAGAAGGCAATAGAATATACTTAGGCTTAACTGATACTTCTTTAATACATTTAAATGATCTCAAGTTGGCTGAAACAGAAATTACTTTCGATCATGTAATTATGGCAAGTCGACATAGATCAAAAACATCGCGACCGGCATTATTAGTTCATACTACTGGAAATTGGGGCCGTGAAGCAGAATATGGGGGGAATCCCCGAGAATTATCGTTTGCTAGTGCTTTACTTCGTAAATCTGGATTTCTATCATTAATTTTTAATTCCCAAAAAGTAAATTTAGAGGAGTTTGCGATTGATGTTGAAGTAACCCATCATGGTCCAAGCATCTTAAAAAAACCACTAATATTTATAGAATTAGGAAGTAGTAAAGAGGAATGGACTAATATTCTTGCGGCGGAGGTTGTTGCTAATAGCATAATCGAAGCCATTTTAAGATTTCTTCAATATACTGAGAATAAAGATCATAAAATCGGTTTAGGTTTTGGAGGAACTCATTATGCTCAAAATTTCAGCAGGTTAGAGCGAGAAAACAAGATAGCTTTTTCATTTATATGTCCAAAATATTTCATAAAAGATTTAGATAATTCCATAATTGATCAAATGATTGGAAACACGGTTGAAAAGATTGATTATTTTGTTATAGATTGGAAAGGAACTAATTCAGAAGAAAAGCAACATTTAATTAGTATTTTAAATGAATATGATATCCCTATTAGGAAGACTAAAGATTTCAAATGATGAATTTATTATTCTTTAATTTCCTTGTAAAATTTTATCAGATTCTTGAACACGTAATGAGATGCAACATATCCTTGTGTTGCTGCTGTCTCTAAAATATTATTTAAAAATTCGATTTTTTCACCATCATGATTACTAACAGTCACGTTTAATTCTCGAACGTTAAAAAAGCTCCTCCAAATTCCCGTCGGCCAATCAATCAAAGGACGAAGAAGCAAGTTGTACTTTTCTTGTCCTTCCACGCTTAAATTTAATTCTTTCAGGATTTTATAGATATTAGATTTTCCCTTCTTTTGTTTCTTAATAAATCCATCTTTTTCGATTTGGTTTAGATATTTCTTTATATCAGTGATGTTTAAGTTGATTCGAATCTTTTTCATGTTATCCTTTATTTCCGTATCTTTTAACCCCTTTAGTTTAATCATCAAGTAATTTCTAGCTAATATATTGTATTTTAATGGAACTGTTTCATGATCCATCATATTATATTGCACGAGATCTCCCAACAATTTGAAAGCTACAAAATATTTAAGAATCAATTGATCTTGTTCTGAAAAACTCTCTTTTAATAAATCAGAGTCGTTGAAAAAATGATTATAGAGTGTTTCTATTAAAGTTTTAATGGAATGGAAGCAGTCCTCAAAAGCTAATTTAACGGTATTTAATACACGGATTCTATATTTATTATCTTCCAGAAACTTATCTTTTTCAACGTTAATTGCACGAATAAGGTGCGGATTTGCGTTGAATTGAGTAAAAATAAGATCCCATTCTTTTTTAAAACGATAAGATTGAGTTTTTGAGATGATAGAAAGCTTGTATATAACATCATATAGTTTTTCTAAAAATTGGTCTTCTTTTACATCAGTCATTCAGTTTTACCTTAACCTAAAATCACAATTATATGATAGAATAATATAAATTAACCTTCAAAATTTATTAAATTTTCATTCTTATATTATATTGATTGAAGCCAAATTGTGATGAATAATATGAAAATTGAACATGTTGCTGTAGCATCCAATTCAGAAGTGAATAGTGATAATTTTTATATGGATTTACTCAAACTCCAAAAAATCAAATCTTTTATCGTTTCTAAAGATTTAATTAACCAATTTTTCGGTGTGAATAAAGATCAGCAAATTATTCGATATTCTAATGAATCCGTGAGTATAGAGGTTTTTATCATCAATGAGAATGATAAATCATCTGATAAGTTCACCCATACTTGCATAATTGTGGAAGATCGAGATAAATTAGTTGATAACGCAAGAAAAAAGGGTTATAAGGTAATTAAAGTACCCCGGGAAGGTAGTGATAATTATTTCTTATTTATTAAAGATGATTTTGGTAATTTATTTGAAATTAAATCACCATAAACTTTTTTAGAGTGAATTGTCTTAATACCAATGGTGCCAAATGCACATAATTTAAATGTGGGATTAATTGAAATGCTCAAATCGTACAAATTAAAATTAATGCTACTCGGCAGTTCTGGTTCTGGTAAAAGCTCATTCATTAATGGAATCAATAATAATTTCATTTATGGAAACAATGATAATATCGGCATCGCATTTAGATTAGTAGAATGCTATGCAAATGAGAATGATATCTACAAATTTTTATTATGGGATTTAAAGGATCGCCCACGCTTTCATTTCATGTTTAAAGATTTTTGCCGAGGCGCATATGCAGGTTTACTCTGTTTTGATTTATCAGATAGAAATTCTTTCATTGCATTAAATTATTGGATAAATTTACTAAGAGAGGGATCTGGTAATATTCCGATAATATTGATTGGTACTAAAAAAGATTTAGAGAATCGTGAAGTACAAGATCAAGAAATTTTAGATTTAATCCAAGAAAAGAACTTAGACACTATATTTTTCAGTTCAATTTATGAAGAAAATGATACAAAGAAAGAAATTTTTAGATACATTGTGCAGAAACTCGATCCCAATTATGATCTCTCCAATTTTTCAATTATCCCTAGAGAATTGGAAGATGAGGAATTTAAAAATTTTCTTGATGTATTCTCAATTTGCCCTATATGCAAATCAAAATTACATTATAACGCTCTAAAAACTATTTTTTTTAGTAAAAATGTAGATTCCATAAAAATTAAAGACCAATTATTAAATCTCTTAGAAGAAATCACCAATTATGAAGTTCCTCAATATAAAAATGTTAAATTTGGTATTCCTTGTTGTAAATGTTTTTCTCAAATATTTGAGATCGAATAAATTAATAACATGGAATTTTATAATATACCAGAAGCTTTAATTATATCCAAATGATCAAATGCTAATTTTAGATCTATTAGATTATCAAGTGACACTATTTCGAGTGATGCAGCATCATCTTTTGCTCTTGGAACCTCATTTTCTGAGACGGGAGCACATAAAAAAGCAATAGAAATATTATGCCCTCTTGGATCTCTTTTAGGATCTGAAAAAACACCAATTAAATTAAGAATTTTCACGTTTATGTTTGTTTCTTCATAAGTTTCTCTTATACATGCTTGTTCTACTGTTTCACCTATATCTACAAAACCCCCTGGTAAAGCAAGTTCACCCTTAAAAGGGGGATTTTTTCTACGAATTAAAACAATTGAATTCTGCTGAAACAATATAACAGCGTCAACTGCTAGTAATGGAGTTACGGGTTTTGGCATGATTAATCATCCCACACGGAAGAACTTAATAAGTGTTCGATACGCGTTCGACGCGGTCTGACAAATTTAGTTCGACTTAATTTTCGTTCCAGAAGTAGAGTGCTTTCGAGATTTGTAGAATTTACGATATTAACTTCTATATCGCCTTCATTCAATATAATATGGTTAAAACTAGGACTATCATCAGCTCGGACTTTATTGGAAGTGGAAGTACCACAATAAAGAAAAGTCGTTGGACCAATTACATAAACGTGCGGAACATGCCTATGACCCATTAAAACTAAATCTATTTCAAATAATTGAGTAAATTCGAGCAATTCCCCTGCGTCTCTCACAGTTGTGAATTTTTGACCAGATAATGGAACCGGAATTAAATGATGATGAAGTGCTAATACTCTATTCTCTAAATTTTTATCGAATTGTCTGCCACACCAATCCAAAGCCTCATCTCCGCATTCTCCATGAGCGACATCGTCTC